>MGIQ01000023.1:47874-54065 GCA_001793825.1 Candidatus Wolfebacteria bacterium RIFCSPLOWO2_01_FULL_38_11 | reverse complement strand
AATAGCTCCGGCAATGACTAAACTAAAATTAACAAGAATGGCAGCCACAATAAGCTTCCAAAGAATGTTTTTAATGGAATATGATTCAATTCTTAAAATCGTGGCAAAAGCAATAATAATAATCGCCAAAACAAATCCCAAATTGGCAAAACTCAACACTATTTCCCAACCTATTTTAACAGCCGGAAGATCTAAAATTCCATTGCTGAGATAAATTGAAAAATCAAGAATAAGAGCAGCTAATGCAACAAATCTTGAACTTATCCAACCAAGCAGGCTAAAACTGCTGGCAGTATCTTTGGCTTGTTGATCAGCTGTGTTTGGAGTAATTCCGCCGGGATTTTGAGTAGTTTCGGCATGAACCAGACTAATAAATCCAATTGTTAATGATAAAATTATCAATAAGCTGAATATTTTTTTATTTTTGAGGAAGAATTTCATAAAATTACGATAACTCAATAATTTTACAGAGCGCCTGACTTTTTGCCGCCGGGGCCCATCGTGCAAATTTTCAACCTTTGGTCGATACTCAGACCGCTTGAAAGATTGCCGCCTGTTCCATAAAGCTGGTTATATAAATCTTCGGATTGCGCTTTGGCGCTGTTTCTAACATCTCCACTTGTAATCTGCTGCCACATTAGCTCGCCGTATTTGTTCCGGAATTTATTGTAAGCATACTGGGCATTCATTAAATTTTCATTGGTTTTGGCGCTCTCTATTTGGTTAATCACATCGGTGGCCTCCTTGATTTTATTATTAAGGTCATTAACCTCGGATTGAAGAACACTCACAGTGGAAGAGGCTGTTGAAATTTCTCCATCAGTGACCATGCAATTATTTAATTTTATTTCTTTTAAATCTGCTAACATTTGTTCAGCGTAAGAAAGCGATAAATTTTTGTAATTTGAAATTGCCTGCCACTCACTAAGGAAAGATTTAGCTTCTTTTGTCAGCGTGTTTTTTGTTTGCTGAGTGTCCGAAGTTACCAAGTCCTGGTAATCAGAAGGATAAAAGGGTTTTATGCGGCCGCCTTGGGCAGAACCAACCATTGCTCGCAGTCCTTCCTGGAATAAACGATTAATCGCCGCGTTAACCAAAGCCGATGTCCAGCTTTGGATATTGGCAGCCCATTTGGAATCGGAAGTAACGGCCTCACCCATAACTTTGCCAACCGTATCGCCCGGAGTGATAATTTCTTCTTTCAGACATTTTCTATTATTTTCTTTTTCTTTAACACAAGCGTCGTTTACGCCGTAATAAGTTTCACATTCTTTCAAATCAACCTCTTCGTATGCCACACATTTTTTCGTTGATAAAAATCCTCCGCCAGCAATACCTTCGCTTTTAGCCGCTTCTTTATTTTCCTGCGATCTTTTGGTTATTTCGTCATAAGCCATAATCACCTGGCCATAGAAATTATTTTGCGGCTCAAAACTGGCTAAATAGCCGTTCCAGCCGCCCACGGAAAAATCAATGTAAAAATTTTCTATATTGGAAACAACTTTATCCAAAGTACATTCGGCCCGCTTGTAAAATTTCTTAACCGGCAAAAGAGTCAAGCGGACCTGAATGCCAAACGGCTGACAAAGCCCGGCCACGCCAAGTTCGTTAACCACTTCTTCAAAGGCAATATCGCCGGCTTCTTTCAAAAGCACATTCCAATTGCCGATAAATTTCGGCTCGCCGCCGCCTTGAATCCATTTGACGGTTTCGTCGACAATATAGTCCATAAGTTTTTTAGCAACAACATCGCGCAACCACTTCGTTGAATCTTCTTTAACCCAACGGGCTAATTTTTCGATAAGATCGAGTTTTTGCGATGTCGCACCTCCCACAAGCACTGGATTAGTTTCAAAAACACCCATCTGTGCCGATGAATTTTTAATCGTTTGAAAAATAAAAATTGGTCCTCCGATTAAAATAATAATGATTAAAATAATTATTTTATTTTTTAATTTCATAAATTATCTTAATTTGAATTGCTATATTTCCTTATATTTTTCATTTAACAAATTTTGAACTTCAACGGCTTCATCGATAAGCAATTGCAAAGATTGAACAGCTAAATATCCTCCAATGGGATCACTTGAACAGTTTGAGATAAATTGATAGGTTAAATAATTTTTTTTGTAATGAGCAACCGCTTTTTTGTGGAAATCCAACCAATCAGAGGGGACAACTATATTTAAATAATCATCAGCTATCAGTTGATAAATATTAATTAGTTTATTTATTAACAATGAATCCTCTCCAAAACAACTTTTATCAATTTCATCGATGATTTCTTTAGAAAAATTTTGATATTGAACAGTATTAAAATGTTTTTGAGAAATTTTTTTGATTTCTTCTAAATACCTATTTTTTGCTTCTCTTGAATTATCGTTTGAAATTTTTAAATTGTTATCATCTGCTGAAATCTTAAAAATGTCATCGGAACCGTTAAAACCAGCCAGGGCTTCGTTAACCAATTTTTGATTTTCCGAATTGTTAATATCAAAATTGCCAAAAGGATCGTTGCCGCTTTGATCCATTATTTTCATTTTCCCGAACAATGATTGGGCAACAGTTTCGGTAAGATTAGCCGTTTCCTTATTAGAACCATTCTTGGCATTATTTGAATCGCCAATAGATTGAGAATAATCGCCAGAAACCAAATTTTTCACCCACTCAATCGGGCTTTGAGATGAAATTCCGCTTTCCCCGGAATTTTCCAGCACTTTTTTTTCCGATAAAAGGGAGGGGGTTGAATTTTTAACAATAAAATAAGAACCAGCCAAGCCGCTAACTATAACTAAAACAATTGCCGCGATTTTAAGGCGATTCATTAATAATAATTATATAATAAATACGGCTTAAAACAATGTTGATAACTCGATTATTTGGTCAATATCCAAATTTTGAGGACGGTCGGTCGGATTAATTCCAAATTTTTGGAGTTTTTTTACAATTTCTTCTTTTTTTATTATTACTGCCCGCTGTTTACTGATTGCCGATAGATTATTCAGTATTGTTTTGCGGGGCTGTTTGAAAAGAATTTTAATAAATTGATAATAGGTTTTAGATTTTGGGTTTTGGGTTTTAGGTGTTAATTTAATTATTGCCGAGTCAACTTTTGGAGCGGGGCGAAAATCTTTTTTGGAAACATAACTTATTATTTTGGGCTCTGACCAAAACTGAACGCTGGCGGCTAAAAGATTCATAGCATGCGAATAGCGCTCGCTCCCGCGGAGTTTATCCCGCACCGAACTTGTTCTGGTGTGGGGCAGTCGCGAAATGCGAATGCGCCCATGCGAATAACTAGGTTTCAGAGCGCAAATTCTTTCGGCGACTTCTTTTTGAATTGTAAAAACAATTAACGAAGGTTTATTTTCCAATTCGCCGATAATCCTGAATAAATATCCGGTAATATAATAAGGTATGTTTCCGACGATCTTGAAACTTGAAGCTTGAAGCTTAAAACATAAATCGGGCAGAATTTTTAAAACATCCCCTTCAATAATTTCAATATTTTCATCACTTTTGAATTTTTCTTTTAAATCATCCGCAAGTTTTTTGTCTTTTTCAATTAAAAATATTTTAAATTTTTCTATTTTTTTATTTTTGAATTCTTTAATTATTTCTCCGGTAAGCTCTCCGTGTCCCGGACCGATTTCAATAATAACGTCGCCTTCGACAATCTCCATCGCTTCAACGGCATGCTTTATTTTATTTCTATTGATTAAAAAATGCTGTCCTAAATATCTGGGCATATTAGTATTCAATATAACGCTCCTCGTCGTCAATTGATTTTGAGACGGAAAATTCCAAAAACTCCGCAGGAATTTCCGAGAGAAATCTCGAGGGAAGATGATAAAAATTCAGGTAAAGCTTTTGGCGGGCGCGCGTCATTGCCACATACATCAATCTTCTCTCCTCTTCGATTTCTTCCTCACTAAAGTACGACATTTGATGGGGCAAAACTCCTTCATTGCAGCCGGCGATAAAAACATTGTCAAATTCCAAACCTTTGGCCAAATGAACAGTCATTAAATTAATATTGGATTTTCGAGAATCTTTATTATTTTTTATATTATCAGTTGATTGCATCAGGGAAACTCTTTCCAAAAATTCAGAAAGGGAAGAAAAATTAGAGGCAAAATAAATCAATTCATTGAGGTTTTCAATGCGTTCGGTGAAATTGGCGTAATCTTTCTTTAATTCATTGAAATAACCGCTTATTTCAAGGACATAACTGATAAGCTGGCTGGCTGATAATTTCCCAACTTGATGAGGCAATTCGTTTTTAAGCCTAAGAAATGTCTTTTTTAGAAAATTCTTTTGCAGCCTTTGCAAGCTCACGGAATCATTGGGATTAGAAGCAAAACGCAAAGCCGCCACAATATCTTTAATTTCTTTCCTTTCATAAAACTTCACTCCTCCGAAAATAAAATAGCCTATTCCCCTTTCAATCAAAGCGGTCTCAATCGCGCGCGACTGGGCATTAGTCCGGTAAAGCACGGCAGTGGAATTTTCTTTGCCGAAAATCCGGCGGCTTAAAATTTCTTCAGCAATATAATCGGCTTCCGAGAAAGCGTCCTCGTGTTCAATTAATTTTATCTTGTCTCCTTCCGGATTTTCGGTCCAGAGATTTTTTGATTTCTGAAATTTATTATTTTTAATCAAAGCAGAGGCGGCATTGATGATATTGGCAGTAGAGCGGTAATTTTGCTCCAATAAAACAATTTTGGTGTCCGGCCAATCTTTTTCAAAATCCAAAAAATTCCTGAAATCAGAGCCGCGAAATTTATAAATTGACTGGGCATCGTCACCGACCACGCTTAAATTTTTATGCTTTTGCGCCAAAAGTTTTATAAATTGGTATTGGGCCGGATTAGTATCTTGAAATTCGTCCACCAAAATATACTGATGCTGGTTTTGATATTTTTCCAAAGTTTCCCGATTTTTTAAAAAAAGAGAAACCGGTTTTTCAATCAAATCTTCGAAGTCAAAGGCGTTGTTTCTCTGGAGCTCAAGCTCATATTGATTAAAAAAATATTTTACGATTTCTTCCTC
Source organism: Candidatus Wolfebacteria bacterium RIFCSPLOWO2_01_FULL_38_11 (assembly GCA_001793825.1). Taxonomy (GTDB): domain Bacteria; phylum Patescibacteriota; class Minisyncoccia; order UBA6257; family UBA9933; genus GWC1-37-10. The sequence goes on along the minus strand of MGIQ01000023.1, from coordinate 49,013 downwards.
GTTTTCAGAATCAGACATCTCATTTTTGATGCGGGAAAAATCTTTCTGCAGAAAAGCGGGGCTGATTTTTCTTTTTTCTTTTTCCGTTAAATTAAAATTTTTAGCGATGTTTTTTATAAGCTTTAAAGAATCGTCGTTGTCAAAAATTGAAAAATTGGGGCTGCGGCCTAAAAATTTCGCTTCTTTTTTCAGAATCCGCGCTCCAAGAGAATGAAATGTTCCGATAAACGGACCGCCGGCATTTGCCATCTGACTCTTGACCCTATTTACCATCTCATCGGCGGCTTTATTGGTGAAAGTAATGGCAATAATTTTTTCTGCCGGGATGCCTGAGTTGAGCAAAAACATTAGACGGCTGGTTAAAGTCCTTGTTTTGCCAGAGCCGGCTCCGGCCACAATTAAAAGAGGGCCGTTTTGGCAATCCACAGCCTGGCGTTGATTCTCGTTGAGATTTTGATATACTAAACTCATTAGTACTATAATAGATAAAATTGAATATCTGTTCAAACAACGAAGCGCTATCCCCTGGCGACTTTTTTTGATTATAGGGGTTTTGGCGATAAATCTAGCTTTTACCAGCAAATCCAATCCGTTAAAAGCGGAAATTAGAGAAACTTTGGGCGGTCCGGTTGAAGAAAAATCCTTAATAGAAAATTATGGAGATTCTCTGGCAGCTATCAGCAACAATTTTCAAGAAACATCAATAATAGAGATTAATTTAGCGCTTAATTCCGATGCTTTAAGCCAGACAAATTCAATAAACCATCCGACTAAAAAGAAAAATTTGGGATATTTTGCTCCGCCAACCATTGGCTGGAATTGGGGAGTTTTGCATAAAAATAACGCGGTTGATATTGCCAACAGATGCGGTACGCCTATTTACGCGTCAGCTGAAGGAATTGCGGTTGCTGACAAAGAATTGGGCAGCGGCAGTGATGGCTGGAATGACGGTTATGGAATTTTTATATTATTAGAACATCAAAATTATACCCAGACCCGTTATGCCCATTTGGAAAAAACAGTCATTCAAATTGGCAAATATGTTAAGAAAGGCGATTTAATCGGATATATGGGAAACACGGGAAACACTCATGGCCCAACCGGCTGCCATTTGCATTTTGAAGTTTATGGCGCGGAAA
>MGIQ01000023.1:3449-47845 GCA_001793825.1 Candidatus Wolfebacteria bacterium RIFCSPLOWO2_01_FULL_38_11 | reverse complement strand
CCCTAACTCGATATTGAAAAGCCTCTGCTAAATGATGGCTTTTTATTTTTTCCTCTTCTTCCAAATCAGCGATAGTACGGGCGATTTTCAAAATCCGGAAATAACCTCGACCGGAGACAAAAGACTTTTCTAAAATATTTTTCAAAAAATTTTCTGCATCTTGAGAAAATAAAGCGAATTTTTCCGCCTGCTTGGAACTCATTTCCGAATTAAGGCGAATTTTGGGATTAGTTTTTGAAAATCTCTGTTTTTGAATTTCCAGAGTTTTTAAAATTTTCTTTTTGATTTCTCCTCCGGAATCATCTTTGTGCGGCTTTCTAAGCTCTTCTATTTTTATTCTCGGCACTTCAATCTGAATATCAATCCTGTCCAAAAGAGGGCCGGAAATTTTCTTCTGATATCTAAAAACTTCATTGGCGCTGCAGCGGCAATTCTTTTGAGAATCGCTGAAATACCCGCAAGGGCAGGGATTCATGGCGGCGACCAGCAAAAATCTGGCGGGAAAATTCAAAACATTTTTTGCCCGAGAAACGCAAACATTTCCGCTCTCAAGCGGCTGGCGCAGAGATTCCAAAATGTCTCTGTGAAATTCCGGGATTTCATCAAGAAATAAAACGCCGCGATGAGCAAGACTAATTTCTCCGGGCCGAGGGTTGGCTCCGCCTCCGACAATAGAAACCAAAGAAGCGGAATGATGAGGCGCGCGGAAAGGCCGGGAGTTTATGAAATTTTTATTTTTGAGAAATCCAGCGGCGCTATAAATTTTAGTAATTTCAATGCCTTCTTCCAGTTCAAGCGGAGGCAAAATAGAAATTAAGGATTGAGCCAGCATTGTTTTGCCGGCGCCGGGCGGTCCGGACATTAAAATATTGTGGCCTCCCGCAGCTCCAACCATCAAAGCTCGCTTGGCATTTTCCTGTCCTTTAACTTCAGAGATGTCTATGTCGCAATAATTGGTTGATTGAAACAGAACCGGTTCCTGAAAACCAATCTGCTCTCTTTCTTCAAGATGATTAATCAATTCTTCCAAATTTGAAACAGGAATAACTTTTATGCCGGCGATTACCGCTGCTTCAACTGCGTTAGCTTTGGGAATAAATAAAAATTTAAAGCCGAGTTTATTTGCCAATTGGGCAATATTTAAACTGCCGTTGACCGGCCTAAGAGTTCCTTCCAAAGAAAGTTCACCGATAAAAATTTTATCGCCTGTATTAAATGCCTTAATTTGCTTAGTTGCCAGAAGATAGCCGACAGCAATGGCTAAGTCATACTGAGAGCCGGTTTTTTTGACATCAGCCGGAGCCAAATTTATGGTAATGCGGCGGTTTTCTTTGGTGGGCGGCTTAATGCTTGAATTTTTAAGAGCGGAGGAAACTCTTTCCCGCGCTTCGTTTAAGGCCTTGTCAGCCAAGCCGACAATATTAAAAGAATGGAGACCGACATTAATGTCGGTCTCCACTTCAATTAATTTGGCATCAATGCCTTCAAGCTCGGCGGAATAAATTTTGGAGAAATTCTTCATTACTTAGCTAATTACGCCTTCTTCTTACATTCTTTGCACAATCTTGATTCTGGATTTATTTTTAACAAATTCAATCCAATCTCGCTTTTACATTTTTCACAGATGCCGTACTTATTATTGCTTATTTTTTTCAAGGCTGAATTGATATCAGACAAACGAGATTTATAAGTCTGGATAATAGAAAGCTGATTGCCGTATTCTTCCGATTCATCTGTTTCCTGGTCGGGATCAGTTGACTCCGTGCCAAAGCGGGGCATTTTTTTGTGTTCTTTAAGCTCTTTTTCAATATCTATTTTTTCTTCTTCAAGCTTCTTTTTAAATTGTTGTAAATCTTTTTTTAACATTTTTTATTCAAATAATATTGATGCCAGATAATAAGCTCCAAAGCCAACAATCGCGGCTAAAATTAAAACTCCGAAAATAATAACCGCTAAATTTAATCCTGATTTTTTATTTTGAGCTTCTTCGGATTTATTTGGGGAAATTTTTGACTGGAAGATCGGCTCAAAAGATTCCGGGGAAGCCGGGACCCGAGAAACCGGTTGGCTACTCAGCTCTCCTCCTCCGGATTTGATAGCTTTAATGTCTGAAGCCATAGTGCGAACTTCAATTTCGACAGCCGGCGGAGGCGGAGTTAAATTTTTCTTTTGCTCCGAAAGCTCCATTTTTAAATTTTATAACTTATTATAAAAAATACAAGTTTGTGGTTTTGCTATTTTAGAGATCTTCTTCGGGCGTGGAAAGCCTGATGGACCGCGCGAAGCTCTTTATTGGTGAGATGAGTATAAATTTGAGTCGTGGAGACATTGGCATGACCAAGCAAAGACTGAACTGAACGCAAATCAGCGCCATTGATCAAAAGGTCGGTGGCGTAAGAATGTCTTAACATATGAGGATGAACATGGCCGGGAATACCGGCTGCTTTGGAATAATAATCTATTAAACGCTGAACGGCGCGAGGAGTAATCCGACCAATAACTTTTGGAATTTTGGCTTTCGTAAGACTGATGAAAAGCGCCGATTCAGCATCTGTTCTTTTCTGCAAATAATTTTTCAAAGATTTCTTGGCGCCTTCGGAGAGAAAAACAACTCTTATTTTGTCGCCTTTGCCGCGAACTGATAATTCGCCGCGGTCAATATCAATGTAGCGGCCAAGACCGCAAAGCTCGGAAAGCCTTAATCCGGTGGAAAATAAAACTTCTAAAATCGCCCTGTCTCTTAAAGAGCGCAAATCGCTTCCAGAAGGAGACAAAAGCAGCCTTTCTAAATCTTTATATTCTAAAATTTCAATCTGGCGGCTGGGGGTTTTAGGAAGTTCAATTTTATCAGGCGATAAAACAGAATAATCATTCTTGACAAGATATTTTAAGAAATTGCGCAGAGCTATAATATAATAACTTTGAGTGGTTTTTTTATAATCAATGCCTTTGGCGGTTTTCTGGCGCGCCAAATGAATCCGGAAATCCCGGACTGATTCAAGAGTAATATCTTTCTCGGTTTTGGCCTTGGAAAAATCTAAAAAGGCGCGGAGATAGCGGCCGTAATTTTCCCTTGTTTTTACCGAACGATTTCTTTCGATTTCCAAATAATTGAGATAATCTTGAAGCAGTTCCTGGATATTAGCCATAAATTTTATTATACCAAAAACTGTCGCAAAATAAAGATTATTACGACAAATAATTAATTTATTTATCACAAAATCTCTATTAAATAAAACTACCTATAAAGTTATCCACAACCAAATTTTATTATTTCAGTTATAATAAAATTAATGGACAAAAAACTCATAATTGTCATCTCAATCTCCATCTTGATAATCGCGGTTTTAGGATTTTTTGCCTGGCAAAAATATTATAGAAGCGCTATCCAAACTCCTCAAACGAAAACTCCTTCAGAAAATCTGAATGTGATTGAAAATATGCCGCAGACAAACCCCTATGAAGCGAAGACAAATCCTTTTGAAGAAGCAAAAACAAATCCGTTTCAAGACGCTTATAAAAACCCTTTTGGCAAATAAATATGAAAATATTTAAAAATCATTTTAGCTTTAATTTGATTTTAGCTCTTTTAATAATAATGACCGGAATTTTTGCCGGTTATTCAATTATCGCACAAGCTCAAATTGATAAAATAACTTTTCCCGTCGCAGAACTCGGCAATTGCACGAGTGAAGAAGAATGCAAAGATTATTGCGATGAAGAAAAAAATATGCCTGTTTGCATTGATTTCGCCGAAAAAAACGGGCTGATGTCTACGGAAGACGCAAAACGCGCAAGAGTAGTGACGGAAATCGGAGAAGGGCCGGGCGGCTGCAAAAATAAAGAAGAATGTGAAACTTATTGCAACAGCACTTCTCATATGAACGAGTGTCTGGCTTTCGCGGAAGAACATGATTTAATGCTTGAGGAAGAACTGGAAGAAGCAAAAAAAGTAGCCGCTGCCTTAAGAGAAGGAGCAGAGTTGCCGGGTGGCTGCAAAAATAAAGAAGAATGCGAAACTTATTGCAATGATATGTCTCATATAAATGAATGTTTGGCTTTTGCGGAAAAAGCAGGGCTGATTCCAGAAGATGAATTAGAAGACGCCAAGAAAGCGGCTAAAGCTATGGCGTCCGGATTAACGCCGCCGGGAAACTGCAGGAATAAAAAAGATTGCGAATCTTATTGTTCCGAAGAATCTCATATGGAGGAGTGTATGAATTTTGCCGTGACAGCCGGATTTATCCCCAAAGAAGAAGTGGAAGAAGCGAGAAAAATGATGTCTTTGATGAAATCGGGGAACACTCCGGGCGGCTGCAAGGGCAAAGAAGAATGCGAAAATTATTGTTCTGACTCATCTCATATGGAGGAATGTATGAATTTTGCCAAAGAAGCTGGACTCGTGAGTGAAGAAGAAATAGAAAGAATGAAGCAAAGCGGTATGGAAAATATGGGCGAGGGAATGAATAAAATGAAAGAAATGATAAATAACGCGCCTCCGGAAGTCTCGGAATGCTTAAAAGCGAACTTAGGACCGGAAATAATCGAGAAAATCCGAAGCAGTGATTTCAGCTCAGTAAGAGAAGATGTCGGCGAGACAATGAGAAAATGCTTTGAAAATTATCATCAAACGAGAGGAGGTGAAGAAATGGGTGGAATAAAAGATTATGAGTATCGATTGCCCGAAGGCGTTCCAATTGATTGCAAATCACAAGAAGAATGCGCATCTTATTATAATCAGCAAAATTTTGAAGGATATAAAAATTACGAACAGCAATATCAACAACAGTATCACCAGCAATATTACGAACAAAAATCTCCCGATTATTACAATCAAAAAATTATTGATAAAAATTACAACTATATTCCATTAGAAGGAACTTCCGGATATCCGACCCAATATTATCCCCAACCGACTACAGATATAAATACTTACATTGCGCCGAATGAGATTGATTCCAACACCTATACGAATCCGCCAGAAACAGCTCCAACGGAAACAACGACAAATCTCGGGTCAAACTTATATAGAGCACTTCTTAAATTAATCAGCAGATAAATCCAATACTTTTTAATATTAAATAAACTCTTCAAAGGGTTTATTTTTTTAGCCCTTGCCTTTTTTAGGGCAATAAGGTAATATTAAAAAACTAATTTTTTATGCTTACAACAAGACAAAAGCAGAATATTTTTAAAGAATACGGCATCCACACGACTGACACCGGCTCGGCGGAAATCCAAATTTCTTTACTAACCAAACAAATTACGGAACTCACCGACCATTTAAAAAAGAACCCAAAAGACAATCATTCGCGCCGGGGCTTGCTTAAAATGGTAAGCAAAAGGAAAATCCTTCTTGATTATCTTTCAAAAAATAACAGCAAGAGTTATAGCAGCCTTGTGCGAAAGCTTGGCCTTAAAAAATAATGATGGCGAGCAAATATAAAAATCAAAGGATTGGAATCTTCATTGATATCCAAAATCTTTATCACTCCGCTAAAAATCTTTATCACGGAAGAGTAAATTATAAGGAATTACTCAAAATACTCGCTGGAAACAGGCAATTAATCCGCGCTATCGGCTATGTTGTAAAAAGCGACACTGCCGAAGGGTCTTCGGAAGCGGCTTTTTTTGACGCTTTGGAAAAAGCCGGCATTGAACTAAGAGTAAAGGATCTTCAAATTTTTGCGGGCGGAGTAAAAAAAGCGGACTGGGATGTGGGCATGGCGGTTGACGCGATTAGGATGGCTAATTCTTTGGATGCGGTTGTGATAGTTACGGGCGACGGAGATTTTACGCCTTTGGTGGAATATCTCAAATGGGGCTTGGGCAAACATGTGGAAGTGGCGGCTTTCGGCAGAAGCACTTCAAGCAAACTCAGGGAAGCGGCGGATTTTTTCATTGATTTAGATAAAATTCCGAAAATTGTATTTAAAAGATAAATTTTTATGGATTTAAATAAGCAACAATTCTCAATTGATTTTGCGGGACAACCGCTTACGTTAAGCGTTTCTAAAATAGGCGAACAAGCTGATGCGGCGGTAATCGGCACTTACGGAGACACTTCTGTTTTGGTGACTGCGGTAATGGGAAAACAAGATAAAGATATTAATTATTTTCCCCTTGTTGTTGATTATGAGGAAAAATTTTACGCGGCGGGAAAAATAATCGGCTCGAGATTTGTGCGAAGAGAAGGAAGACCTTCAGAAAATGCGATTTTATCGGGGCGCTTGATTGACCGCAGCATCAGACCGCTTTTTAACCATGCCATGAGACGCGATGTCCAACTTATTATCACCGTGCTTTCTTATGATGAAGCCAATGACCCTGATTTCATTGCCCTGCTTTCCGCTTCAACGGCTCTTTTAATCTCTCCTATTCCATGGAACGGGCCGATTGCGGGCGTGAGATTGGCGAGAACCGCTGACGGAAAAACAATTATCAATCCAACTAATCAAATTTTTGAAGAAAATAAAAATATTTTGTTTGACGCTTTTATCAGCGCAACCAGCGAAAGAATAAACATGATTGAATTAGGCGGAAATGAAGCGCGCGAAAAGGATATAGTAGAAACTTTTGGGGAAGGCCACGAAGAAATTAAAAAATTAATCGAATTTCAAAAAGAAATCGCAAAAAAAATCGGGCAGGCGAAAATTGAGATTGAAATAAAAAAACCCAGCCAAGAATTGAAAGAAAAAATTTCTGTATTTTTAAATAATAAAATAGAAGAAGCGCTCTATATTAAAGATAAAACCGAACGCCAAAACAGGCTTCATGAACTTAAAGAAAATTTAAAGCAATATTTACTTTCGGAATCAATTTCAGAATTCGAAGATATGGAAACAATTTGGGAAGAAGAAATTGATAAATTGGTCCATAAAAATATTTTAGAAAGCGGAAAACGGCCGGACGGAAGACAGCTTGACCAAGTTCGGGAACTTTACGCAGAGGCGGGAATCTTGAAAAGACTTCACGGTTCAGCTTTGTTTTTCCGCGGAAACACTCAAGCCTTGGCAGTGACCACTTTGGCCGCGCCCGGAGCGGAACAATTAGTGGAAACAATGGAAGTTTCCGGAAAGCGAAGGTTTATGCTGCATTATAATTTCCCGCCTTATTCAGTCGGGGAAACAGGAAGAATGGGCGGGGTGGGTAGAAGAGAAGTAGGACACGGCAATTTAGCGGAAAAAGCCGTTAAATCGCTCATTCCTTCTACTGATGAGTTTCCCTACACCATCAGAGTTGTTTCAGAAATTTTATCTTCCAATGGATCATCTTCCATGGCAAGCGTTTGCGCAGCGTCAATGTCTTTGATGGATGCAGGAGTGCCAATAAAAAAACCGGCGGCCGGCATTGCAATGGGACTAATGAGTTCGGAAGACGGAAGATATAAAATTTTAACGGATATTCAAGGTCCGGAAGACCATTACGGCGATATGGATTGCAAAGTAGCAGGCACGGCTGATGGCATCACGGCAATGCAAATGGATGTTAAAATAGAAGGCATTACTCCAAAAATACTGGAAGAAGTTTTAGAACAATCTAAAAAAGCTCGGCTGGAAATTTTAGATTTTATCGGAAAAGCCATCAGCAAACCTCGGCCGGAAATTTCAGCTTACGCGCCAAGAGTTTTAACGATAGATATTTTGCCGGAACAAATCGGAGAAGTAATCGGTCCGGGCGGCAAAATGATTAACACCATTATTAAAGAAACAGGAGTAACAACAATCGACATTGAGCAGACGGGCAGGATTTTCATCACAGCGGAAAGTCTGGAAAAAGCACAAGCGGCACTGCGGCAAATCCAATCTTTAACGCGAACATTTCAAATCGGGGAAATTATCGAAGGGAAAATTATAAAAATATTGGAATTTGGAGCGATTGTCGATTTAGGAGGAGGAAAAGACGGAATGATCCATGTTTCCGAACTTAAAGAAGGGTTTGTTAAAAAAGTGGAAGACGTGGTTAAGCTCGGAGACATTGTCAAGGCGAAAATCATTAAAATTGAAAATGGGAGAATCGGATTGTCTATGAAGGCGATTAATAAATAAATGAATTAAATAAAAAACAGCCCAATCAATGATTGGGCTGTTTTTTATTTTGCTAAAAGCTTGGAAAGCCGGGATTTAGTTCTTGAAGCTTTGTTATTTTTAATAAGATTGACCTTGGCGAACTTGTCGAGTTTTTTGTAAACTTGGGACAAATATTTGGCGGCGTCTTCTTTTTTACCCTCAATAATAAGCCCTTTATATTTCTTAATAACAGACTTCAATTCGGATTTTCTTTTCAGATTTTTTTTCCGCTTTCTGACGCTTTGGCGCAAAGCTTTTTTAGCTGATTTAGTAATTGGCATAAGTGAAATTAGAATACTTTAAAAAAATGACGCTGTCAATATAAAAGATAGAAAATTCTCTGTTTTTAAGATATAATAAAATTTCATATGATATCTTTTTTATCCGGAAGAATTGTGGCAAAAAAACCGCAATTTATCATATTGGAAGCAAATGGAATAGGATTTAGGGTTTTTATTTCTCCAAAAGCTTTTTATAAATTGCCGAAAATCGGCTCGAAAACAAAAATTTTTTGCCATACCCACAACAAACAGGATGGCATGGAATTATACGGATTTTTAAAATATGAAGAATTGGAAATGTTTGAATTATTGATTTCCATCAGCGGCATTGGGCCGAAAAACGCGCTTAAAATGTTGGGAATTTCCGATATTGACCGCTTTTTCGCGATTATTAACAAAAACCGCACAGATCTTCTAACTAAAGCCGGCATTGGAAAGAAAACAGCGGAGAGAATCGTCTTGGAATTAAAGGACAAAATTAAGAGAAAAACCAACGAAGAACTCCTTCCTTTAATAGAGGCGGATTCCGACATTGAAAAAGCTTTAAAAAATTTGGGATATAAGCCAAATGAAATCCAGGAGGCAATAAAACATATTCCGACAAAAACAAAGAAAATCGAAGATAGAATAAAAGAAGCTTTAAAAATTTTGGCGAAAAATTAGAATTTTATATGAAAAAAATAATCGTCTCATTTTTTATTTTCTGCTTTTTGATTGTTTTTGGACAAAATTCTCCGGCAAAAGCGGCCCTGCCTTTGGAATTAAAAGAATCTATTGATAAAAAAGTAAAAGAAATTTTGGAAATAAACAGCCAAATCCAAGAAACCCAGAAGAAAATAGAAGGAACACAAGAAGAAAGCAAAACGTTAAAAAAAGAAATAAATAAGGTTGACGGCCAATTAAACCAGATAAGACTTGGCATTAAATCGAGCGAGATAATGATTGAAAAATTCGGATTGGAAATAGAATCTTTGCAATACACTATCGGCGACATTGAAGAAAAAACCGATATCCAAAAAAAAGCCATTGCCGAAACGTTAAGAGAGCTTCAAGAAAAAGACAATGACACTCTTTTGGTAATTTTTCTTAAAAATAAAAGCTTGGCGGAAAGCGTAAATGAAGCGGAAAATTTAAGCGAATTAAACGCCAATCTATCCGAAGAAATCCAAGGGTTAAAAGAACTTAAACTGCAATTAACGGAAAATCTCAGCGAAGTTTCCAATAAAAAATTCGGAAAGGAAATAGAAAACTCCAATTTAAAAAATAAGAAATTAATTTCTGAGGAAATTAAAAAAGACAAGCAGGTTCTTTTGGAAGAAACGAAAAATCAGGAAAAAGTTTATCAGAAAAATTTAAGCGAGTTGGAAAAAAAACAAGCGGAAATCGCATCAGAACTTGAAGGAATAGAAGAAGAATTAAGATTAAAAATAGATCCAACTCTTATCCCCTCTGCCAGACCCGGAGTTCTGGGGATTCCGGTTGAAATCTCAAGATTAACACAGGGATATGGGGCAACAACATTTGCCAAATACGGTTATCGGGGAAAATGGCACAATGGTATTGATTTTGGCGGTCCAATCGGAACGCCGATATTGGCAGCGGAAAAGGGAAAAGTGATAAACGTTGATAATCAAGACAATTATTGTTATCGGGGAGCTTATGGAAAATATATTGCAATCCAGCATGAAAATAATTTAACAACGTTATATGCCCATCTTTCGCTGTACAATGTTAAAATCGGAGACCAAGTACAAAAGGGACAATTTATCGGCTATATCGGCAAAACAGGATATGCCACTGGCCCGCATTTGCATTTTACGGTTTACAGCACCGCTACTTTTAATTTAAAACCCAGTAGAAGTTGCGGTCCCACGCCAACTGGCGGAGATATTAATCCGTTAAATTATTTAGCAATATAAAATGGAAAATTTTTTAAGATTTATTGAAAAATATTTAATTCCAAAAAGACTTTATCGACTAATCCAACCGATTTACCATTTTTCTTTAGCTTACTTGGCGGCTTTTTTTTACGGATTTCCTTCCGAGAAAATGACTGTGATTGGCGTGATTGGAACAAAAGGTAAAACCACAACCTGCAATTTAATCGCCCAAATATTCAATTCCGCGGAATTTAAAACCGGAATGGCGACGACTGTTAATTTTCGAATTGGAAATAAAGAATGGAAAAATGAAACCAAACAAACAATGCTTGGCAGATTTCAGCTGCAAAAATTGCTTTATCAAATGCAGAAAGAAGAATGCAAATACGCAGTGGTGGAAACATCGTCGGAAGGAATCTTGCAATATCGGCATAAGTTTATTGATTATGACGCGGCAGTTTTTACCAATTTATCGCCGGAACATATTGAACGCCATGGAAATTTTGAAAATTACCGCGCTGCCAAGATAAAACTTTTTGAAAAAGTGGCTCATAAAAAAACCGGCATTGGTATTTATAATTTAGACGATGAAAATGTTGAATTTTTTCTTGAGCCTAAACTATGGCAAAAGTATGGATATACAACCAAGTCAAAAGTAAATGGCGAAAAATTGAAAATTAATAATATTTTAAAAATATCCAAAATCAAATTAAGCGCAAACAAAACGGAATTTACGGCCAACAAAGAGAAATTTGAATTGCCGTTTATTGGCAAATTCAATGTTTACAACGCAGCGGCGGCGATTTGCGCTGCTTGGTCTCAAAATATTTCAAAGGAAAAAATCAGAAAAGCCCTGAAAGAAGCCAAAGCGCCGAACGGAAGAATGGAAATTATATATGCGAAAGCCTTAACGAATAGGCACATACGAATAGATAAAAAAAATGATTTTACTATCATCATCGATTATGCCCATGAACCAGCGAGCTTGGAAGCGGTCTATAAAACAATAAATGAAGCGCAAATCGCCAAGCGCAAGTCAAAATTAATCTGCTTATTGGGAGCGCAGGGAGGAGGCAGAGATAAATGGAAACGGCCGCAAATGGGGAAAATTGCAGAAAAATATTGTGACAAAATTATTTTAACCAATGAAGACCCGTACGACGAGAATCCGCTTGATATTATAAATAATATAGAAAGCGGATTCTCACGAATTCAGAATTTATATAAAATTATTGACCGTCTAGAGGCAATTAAAAAAGCGATTTATTTGGCAAAAAAAGGAGATGTGGTGATTTTAACGGGCAAAGGCGGAGAATCCTGGATGTGTGTGGAAAATAATCAGAAAATTCCATGGGATGAAGGGAAAATTATTGAAGAAATATTAAATCAGCGAATAACGAATTAATTACGAATTTACGAATAAACAAATTTAAGAATCCTGATATGAAAAAATATGAAATTCTTCCCCATCCGGCGGAGCTTCGCCTGCGAATTTACGGAAAAACAATTGAAGAATTGTTTTCTAGCGCCACTGAGGCAATGGCGCAGATTTTATCGCCGACGGCGATGAAATCTGAATTAAGAATTAAGAATTTAGAATTAAGAATTAAATTAAAATCAATTGACATCAATTCTCTTTTGGTGGATTTTTTGAGTGAAATTTTGGCAAAATCACAGATTAATAAATGCGTTTATTTAGTAGTAAGTAGTAAGTATAAAGTAGTACGGGAGAAACACGAATTTCAGGCAGAATTAACAAAATATCCGGTTGAAAAATTTGATGAAGACATAAAAGCGATTACTTATGAAGATTTGGATATAAAAAAAATCAAAGGAATATGGCTGACGAATTTAGTTTTTGATATTTAATAATGTTTAAACTTTTAAACTTTAGCTTTAAACTTTCATTTAAATATGATTGCAAAAAATAATCTTATAAAAATAAGCGATTATCTATGGGAAATACCGAAAACTTTCCGAAGCGATATGAGAGTTCCAGCCAGAATTTACGCCAGCGAAAAAATGCTGGAATCGGTTTTTAAGGATAAATCGCTAGAACAATTAGTGAATTTAACCACACTTCCGGGCATTGAAAAATACGCGCTAGTAATGCCTGATGTCCATGAAGGATACGGCTCGCCGATTGGCGGAGTTTTTGCCACTCGCGCTTCTGACCCGCTTCGCCAAGGCTCCAGCGAGGCAAGCGGTATAATTTCTCCCGGCGCCGTGGGCTACGACATAAATTGCGGGGTTAGATTATTAAAATCCGATGTTTCGGCCGATGAAATCAAAAATCGATTGGATGATTTGGCAACGGAAATCCAAAGAAATGTTCCTTCCGGACTAGGCCGAGGCAGAAAAATAAAATTGAGCGTCAATGAGTTGGATAAAATTTTGGAAAATGGAGCACAAGAACTAATAAAACAAGGTTACGGCAAAAAAGAAGATATGGAAAATTGCGAAGCTAACGGCCGATTGGAATGGGCGGATGCCAATGAAGTTTCAGATACCGCTAAAAATAGAGGCAGAGATCAAGTTGGCACGCTTGGCAGCGGCAATCATTTTTTGGAAATCCAGAAAGTGGAGGAAATTTTTGACGAAAACGCCGCGAAAATTTTCGGACTGTTCAAAAATCAAGCGGTTGTAATGATTCATACCGGCAGTCGCGGATTAGGACACCAAATCGCCACTGATTATATAAGATTAATGCTCCAAGTAATGCCGAAATACAATATTCATCTTCCGGATAAAGAATTGGCTTGCGCGCCGTTTAATTCGCCGGAAGGCCAGAAATTTTTCAAAGCAATGGCTTGTGGGGCAAATTTTGCCTGGGCTAATCGGCAAATGATTACTCACTACATAAGAGAAAGCTGGAAAAAAGTTTTTCTCAATGAAAATAATGAAAATCTGGAAGTTCTATATGATGTTGCCCATAATATTGCCAAATTAGAAGACGGATTATTGGTTCATAGAAAAGGCGCAACTCGGGCTTTTCCGCCTTCGGCTGGACGAAGCGAGCCTACGGCGAGACAAAGTCCGCCGAGTCATCCGGAAATTCCCAAGAAATATAAAGAAATCGGCCAGCCGGTGATTATTCCGGGTTCTATGGGCACGGCTTCCTATATTTTGCACGGAACAGAAAAAGGAAAAGAAGCTTTTTACAGCTCTTGCCACGGAGCTGGTCGAACAATGTCACGGCACCAAGCTCTAAAAACTTTAAAAGGGCAAGAAATTATAAAAAATCTCGAAAATAAAAATATTATCGTTAAATGTTATTCAATAAGAGGAATTGCCGAAGAGGCGCCGCAGGCATACAAAGATATTGATGAAGTGGTGGAAATAGTGCATCAGGCCAATCTTTCTAAAAAAGTGGCGCGTTTAGTGCCTTTGGCGGTAATTAAAGGAGAATAAAAAAAGGCTTTGGAGATTATCTCCAAAGCCTTAAGACTTACTTCTTCTGCCGCGATCTTAAAATCGCGGCGGCTTGCCGGCATGCTTTCTTAAATAACCCATCCGGCACCCAAAGTTCGAATTGATTACAAACCCGAGCCTCGGGTTTGTATCTTGTTGACTTCATTTTCCCACCTTGAAAATAAAAACAGAGAACTATGTTGCCGACAAACATCTCAACTTTGTTGTCAACAACGCTTTTTACCGAAACTTCAAAAGAAGGCATATCCGTCTCCTTTCTGTTTTCTATCGGACAATCCCTTCTCTAACAGGCGCTTTAACTGCTATCTTTAATTCATCACACTGGGCTTTTTGGGCTGGAGTTATATAAAACAACCCGAGCCTGAACTCTTCTGCCTGTTTCTGCAATCTGAGGCACTCGGCCCGATCTTCTTCTACGGCAGAGTTTACCAACATTATTGCGGAAACTACCACCAGGGCCGCCATTATTACAAAAGTGACAAATCTCATCACAATGCCTCCTTTTTTCTGCTTGTTTTTCTATAAGTTAATTTTCCTTATTTATCTTTCAAAGAACTTTTTATTTATAGCATACTTTCTCATAAAAGTCAAGACACTTTTTTAAGTCCCTCTTTTATTCCCATCTTTTTTATAGCCGCAACTTTTCTTCTTATGAAATCTGAGTTAATTCCAACCAAGTCGCAATACGAATTTAACCCCGAGCCATCAATAAAGATTTTTGCATCCTCTTGAATGGGGCGAAAATCGCGACCCGGCAGAGGGTATAGATAATCATCCACTGCTCGTTTAATCACTCCGGCCACTAAATTGACATTAGGACTGACATTATTATCCGGATCACCAAACCAATATGGACCACATTCTCCCTTTTTTTCCCGCACTTTTGCCTGGAAATTTTTTAATCGAGAAAATTTCTTCTTAGGAAAAAGTTTCATAACCGCCTCCTTTTTAAGGTTTTACTTATTCGTATTTATTTGTTAAAGGCCGGCCTTTTAAACGGCGTTGTTTTAATAATTTTAATACTTCTTTCTTAATTAAGGAAGGTTTTTCTTTTTTGATTAAAAGCCGATAAATCCAGTCAGCAATTTTTTTCATTTCTTTTTCTTTAAATCCCCTAGTGGTAACAGCCGGCGCGCCTAATCTTAGGCCAGAGGGATTAAAAGGCGAAGTGTCGCCGGAAATAGAATTACGGTTGGCAATAATACCAGCTGATTCTAAAATTTTTTCCGCTTCCAATCCTCCTATATCTAAATTTTTCAAATCAATTAAAAGCAAATGATTGTCCGTTCCGCCGGAAACCAAATTAAAGTCGTATTTTTTTAAAGATTCCGCCAAGACTCTGGCATTTTTAATTATTTGCTGTTGATATTTTTTAAAATTCGGCTTTAGCGCTTCGCCAAAAGCAACTGCAATGGCGGCAATAGCATTATTGTGCGGGCCGCCTTGAATGCCTGGAAAAATCGTTTTATCAATTGCTTCGTGAAGCATAAAACCTGAAGCATGAAGCATTTTTTCTTTTCTTGAAAATATCACCGCTCCTCTTGGGCCGCGCAAAGTTTTATGAGTTGTCGTCATTACCACATCAGCATAAGGAAATGGCGAAGAATGAAAGCCGGCAGAAACAAGTCCGGCAATATGAGAAATGTCAGCCAAGTGATATGCGCCAACGCTTTTGGCAATTTCGCCAAATTTCTTAAAATCAATTTTTCTAGGATAAGCGGAATAACCGGAAATAATTATTCTTGGTTTGTGTTTTTTGGCTAATTTTTCCACTTCAGAATAATTTATTAAGCCAGTTTTTTTATCAACGGAATATTGGATTGATTTAAAAAGTTTTCCGGAAATAGTGGCTTTATGACCGTGGCTTAAGTGCCCGCCGCTTGCTAGATCCATTCCCATTAAAATATCGCCGGGTTTTGTTAAGGCAAAATAAATCGCTAAATTGGCCGGAGAGCCGGAATACGGCTGGACATTAACGCTCCAATTTTTTGAATTTAATTTAAAAGCTTTTAAGGCGCGAGTTCTGGCTAATTCTTCAATTTCATCATAATAAAGATTTCCCGGATAATAACGTTTCCCCGGATAGCCTTCGGAATATTTATTGGTTAAAGGCGAACCCAAAACTTCCAAAATTTCCGGAGAAACAAAATTTTCCGAAGCGATTAAATCAAGTGTTTCGTCCTGCCTTTTAATTTCGGCGGAAATTAATTTATAAAGCCGAGGGTCGGATTTTTTAAGATGATTGAGTTTCATTTATACGATTTTAGCGTAAGGCTTCTTCAATAAGAGTTTTCAATTCGCTATAAGGCAAAGATCCATCGATTTTTTGTTTCTTATTATTTTTATCAATAAGAATGCTATAAGGAGTGCCGCGAGCGCCGGAATCCATGGCCTCTTGAATTTGGCTTTCAATTTTTTCGTCATATTTTCCGCTATTTAAGCAATTTTCAAATTGCTGGACATTTAATCCAATATTTTGGGCAACTTTCGGAAGCTCGCTTAAATTAAATTTGTCATTGGAAGGCGTAATTTCAAAATATTTATCCAAAAAATTCCAAAAAGCGTTATTGCCGCCAAGTTCAGCCGCGCATTCAGAAGCAACAGCCGAGGTTTTAGCTTTGGAGTGAAGCTGTTCCAAGGGAAAATGGCGGTAAATCCAAGCGACTTTTCCGCTTGAACCGTATTCACTGATTATTTTTATCATTGTTTGGTGAAAATTCTTGCAGAACGGGCATTCCATATCGGAAAATTCAATGATTTTTATCAAAGCATTGGGGTTGCCCCTGATATGGTCTTCATTATTTATTTCCGATACATTATCAACGGCATCCAGAATTTGCGCTTTTTGCTGTTTTTCCCCGATAACTTCTTTTGACGGCAAATTTTTTAAGCCGGCGGAATAAACCCAGGCGCCGGAAATAAGAACCGCGGCAATTATAATGCTCGCCGGCAAAAAATAATCTATTTTTTTATTCTCAGAATTTTCCATAATATCGTTTATTATCTGTTAATCTGAAAATCTAGTCAATATGAAAACATAAAAAGCGCCAGAAATCATAATGACTTCTGGCGCTTGAAACTATTTACTTAGATTGAACAAGAAGGTTGTTATTTATAAAGAACTTGGAAAAAGGTATATCTTGGCGCCGTTTTGCGATACCGCCGCCTCAACGCCTTTACAAAAATGGCACTGGCCGACATAATTGGTCACTTTGGGTCTGCCGATGATTTTCTCCACCGGTTTTCTTCTGCCTAAAAAAGACAAAAGTCTTTTTTTCCACTTTTTCTCCCTTTTAAGCTCCCGAAGAAGAGGGATATTTATCCGCAAACTATCCCCGTTTTTCAAAGCCAAAGGAAGAAGATTACCAGCTTGCCGGCCAAGGGAATTGATTTTCTTTTTGCTTTTCCATAAAGAATACGAAGAAGGCAGCCAATTCCGGCGATGAATTTCTCCTAAAAATATTTCCCTGATCTCTCTGTCGCCGGAAATAAAGACGGCATTGTCTTCGCCATCTAATATCCGGAATCCCCTGATATTGTTATCGGGAAACAGGCCGGTATGGCCCCTGGATAGATGGCTCATATGCCCAAAAAACGGGTTTATCTTTTTTTCCAGCCGCAGGGGAATATAAGGATGAACAGGGAAAGCGGCATCTTTGATGCCGGCATCGTTGATCTTTTCCGCGATTTTATTAAGCAGTTTTAATGTTGCCGGAGAAAGCAAACCGAACAATTCCCCGCTTACCAATTCTTCCTCCGGCCTTATCTGAATGCTCTCCACCCAAACGCCGCCTTTGTCATAGAGAGGAATCAGCACTTCGGCAATGGCCTCTATTGACCGAGGAATATGATTAAAATTTATAACCTTAATCATCCCGCTCTTGAAAAGACTGAGGCCGGCAACTAATTCGAACTTTAACGCCTTGATATCGGCTAAGCCGATATCTAAAACCTCCAACCGGATGTCATCCATTTTCTTACTCCTCCTTGTTTGTTTTGTTTTTTAATCGTTAAATCGTTTTTTTTTATTGTCAAAGAACCGTAAATAAAAACAGCGAATCAGCATAGCTAAATAAATCGTCGCTGTCAACAGATTAAGACGAAGAAAATTAAAAAATATTACAATAATTAATCTTCAAGGTCTTTAATCCCTTTTTTTAATTTTATTTCAACAACCCAAAGTATTGTAAAAATAAAAAGCGTAAGAAAAGTAACGAATACCGCTATAGCATAAAGATTAAAGCCAACGGCTATTCCTATGCCAGCGGAAACCCAAAGGCCGGCAGCGGTAGTAAGACCCATAATTTTTGATTCTTTTAAAATAATCAAACCCGCTCCGAGAAATCCTATGCCAACAATAATTTGAGACGCCACTCTTGAAGGGTCGAAAGTGGTAATGCCCAAATAACTCTCATTGGCAAGCTTTGAAACAATAATAAAAAGCGCTGAGCCCATACTTACCAAGGCGAAAGTGCGAAGTCCGGCTGTTTTACCGGCAACCGCCCTTTCAATTCCGACCAAAGAGCCTAAAAATGCGGCAATAGAAATTTGTAAAAATATTCCTAAATTCTGTTCCATATAAAAATTATACTATAAATTAAAATATTTTAAAATTGCCTTCTCCTTGACCGGCGGCTGGATTTTAGAGCAAAGCGGTGAGCTTCATCGCGGGATTTCAACAAAATTCCTTTAATGCTATCCGCCAATTCCTTGAATGATTTTTTAGTTTTGGGTGGAAAGACCAATTTATCGCCGCTCCGCCGGCTGGCGGATTTTGCCAAGCCGACCAGGGGAATATTTAAGCGCCGGCTTTTTAAAACATCGGAAATCCAGTTGATTTGGGGACTGCCGCCGTCAATTAAAATCAAATCAGGAAGCGTCCATTCTTTGTGTTTTAGGCGCCTTAAAACCATCTCTTCCAAAGCCCGTAAATCATCGGATGGCAAAGCTGTTTTTATTTTAAACAAGCGATATTGGCTTTTTTCCGGTTCGCTACCAGAGAAAACCGCCATTGAGCCATAAGTTTCTTTTCCGGACAAATGAGAAATGTCATAGGCTTCAATGCGCTTTAAACCTTGGTTCTGGACATCTGCCCATCCCTTTTCCGCTTCAGCAATCAAAGCGACATCTTGGATGTGTTTTAAAGCTCCGGCCTTTTCGGGATTTTCTTTTCGTAAATCCTTTATTAATTTATTTTTTTGGCCGGATAAAAGCAAAATAATGTTTTTTATGTTTTTTTGGTATTCTTTCTTGGAAATCGCGCCAATGCATAAGCCGGGACACAAACCGATTTGATAATAAAAACAAGGCTGGTCGGAAAAAGGCCGGCCTGCCTTCGCCAAGGCTTTGGCAGGCAAACAAGTGCTGTAGGGAAAAATTTTTCTAATAATTTTTAAAGCGCTTTTGACAAGGGATAAACTTTGATAGGGACCGAAAATTTTAGCAGTGGCGGAAGGAAATTTTTCCAGCTCGCGTCCGCGAACAATTATTGGCTTTGGGTAATCGGTTTTAGGAATAACAATGTAAATAAAAGAACGATTATCTTTTTCTTTGACATTATATTTGGGCCAGTGTTTTTTTATTAAATTAGCTTCTAAAATTACGGCTTCTAAAAGAGTGCCGGTTTTTTTGAATTTTATATTGGAAGCAGAACGAATCATTTCGGCAACGCGCGAGTCAATGTTTTTTTGGAAATAATTCAATACTCTTTTCCTTAAAAAAACAGCGCGGCCGATATATAAAATTTCGTTTTTTTTATTAAGAAAAAAATAGACTCCGGGCGATAAAGGCAATTTTTTAGCCTGATCAATCAGCTTCATAAAAGTAGTTATAAATCAATTAAAAAACTTATTCAAATAAGAAGCCCCGCATTTTTAAAAAATGCGGGGCTAAAAACCTTGGCGAAGGTTTTATCGGTGAATCTTTCCGGGCAGGCCCGTCTTAGCTGGCTCTTTCGATTGTGAGCTGGCCGGTGACATAGAGAGCCGCGATGAACTTCTTGCTTTCGGTAAAGGTGAAGAAGGTCGGAGTTGCCTTTGAAGCGAGCGCGGCCGGCAGAGAGAAGGGTTTGACTTTCTTCTCTTCCAGATTAAGCGTATAGAACTTGCCGGTCGTGTTGATGATGAGAGAGCTATCAGCTCCTCTGGCAAGCGCTGTTATTTCGTCGCTGACCTCGCCGATCCTCCTACTTACGGCTGACCAGTTCAGCTTTCCGAAGGCTTCTCTCATCGGCACTTCGATGATATCTTTGCCGTGCGTGAACAAGACGGTGTCATTGTTGTTGTCGAAGAACACCGGACCCTTGATCTGTATTATCTGCTGATCGAGATTGCTCCCGCGGCAAACGTGAGTCATAGGGACCTTTAAGGACGAGTATCCGAGATAGCCGGGCAGGAATACGCTTTCGATGCCCAGCTCTTTCATGTTGCCGACGATCAGGCTGATTACCTCCTTAACGCTGTCGCTCATCCTGCCGATCAGGCCGACTGCGACGATCTGCTCGCCGTCATACTGGGTCAGCATGACATAGGTGATGAAGGTGCCGTCTATATTATTGACCAACGGGAGTCTCTCGCTGATGGTCCCGTTTGCTCCGATGATCATCACTCCTCCGTTGGGGCGCACGAGACAGGCGGTTATGAAAAGAAGCGCATTGAACAGCTCCTTCCCTAAGGCCTCCAACTGCCCTTTCGCGAACTCCTTTACGTCCAGCTTTGACTGCGGCTCTTTCTCCATTTAACTCTCCTTTTTTTGGTTTTTTTTTACCCTTCGCCAAGGGTTTTTCCGAATATTTCAAAGAACTAACACTTTTTAGAAAAAAGTTTTTTAAGCTTACAGAAATTAAAATTTTTGTCAATAGCAGCTAAATTGTCAGACAAGATAACGCTTAAGATAGGCGCCGGTGTAAGAATTTTTATTTTGAACAATTTCTTCGGGCAATCCTTTGGTTACAATTTTCCCGCCAAGATCGCCGCCTTCCGGACCCAAATCAATAATATAATCAGCTGATTTGATTATTTGCATATTATGCTCAATGACAATCACCGTGTTTCCTTTTTCAATCAGCTTATTAAAAACTTTCAGCAGCATTTCAATATCGTAATAATGAAGGCCGACAGTCGGCTCATCCAAAAGATACAAAGCGCGCCTGCCTAAAGGATGAGTAAGCTCACGAGCCAGCTTTATCCTTTGAGCTTCTCCGCCGGAAAGCGTAGTGGCTGATTGGCCAAGCTGCAGATAACCCAACCCCACTTCCTGCAAAACCTTAAGTTTGTCGGTAATGGTGTAAAGACCGTCGAAAAATTCCAATGCTTCATCAACTCTCATTTCCAAAATGTCGTGAATGTTTTTATTTTTATGTTTTACCTGCAAAGTTTCGCGATTAAAACGTTTAGCGCGGCAAACATCACATTGAACCAAAACCGGCGGCAAAAAATGCATTTCAATCAAATTAAAGCCAGCGCCTTGGCAGGCTTCACATCTTCCGCCGACGACATTAAAAGAAAATCTGGAAGCGGTATATCCTTTGGCTCGGGATTCTTCCAAAGACGCATAAAATTCGCGAATCGGCGTAAAAATTCCGGTATAAGTGGCAGGATTGGAGCGGGGCGTGCGACCAATGGGTGATTGATCAACCATTACCACTTTATCAATATATTCAGTGCCCAAAATCCGGCTGGCATTTTCCATTTCACTAAAACCGGCTTTTAAATTGCTTAAATTTTTATAAAGAACATCGTAGAGTAAAGAAGATTTTCCGCTGCCAGAGACGCCGGTTAAGCAAACTAATCTCCTTAAAGGGATTTCCACGTCAATATTTTTTAAATTATTTGCTCTGGCGCCGATAATTTTTATCTTTTCCGCGCTTTTTGACCGGCGAATTTCCGGAAGTTCTATTTTTTTCTCGTTGCTTAAATATTTCAAAGTTAAGGATTCTTTGAATTTTTTGGGATTTTTAATCAGTTCGCCGGTTTTGCCGAAGGCTACTACTCGGCCGCCATTTTTCCCGGCTAAAGGGCCTAAATCAACAAAATAATCCGATTCAAAAATGGTTTTTTCATCGTGTTCCACGACAATAAGAGTGTTTTTTTGGTCTTTCAATGATTTTAAGGTTTTAATGAGTCTCTCCGTATCTCTTTCGTGAAGGCCAATAGTCGGCTCGTCTAAAACATAAAGCGTGCCGGAAAGCTGAGAGCCGATTTGAGAAGCCAATCTAATTCTTTGAGCTTCGCCGCCGGACAAAGTTTCCGCTTCTCTGTCTAATGACAAATAATTAAGCCCGACTTCCAATAAAAAACTAAGACGGCCGATTATTTCTTTTAAAATATTGCTGGCAATCTTTTTTTCGCGCTCGCTTAATTTAGCTTCATAATCAATAAAAAACTCGTAGATTTTATCAATAGTTAAAGAACTTAATTCCCAAATATTTTTATTCTTTATTTTCACAGCCAAAGCTTCGGGTTTTAATCTTTTACCATGGCAAACGGGACAGATTGTTTTTAAAAATAAATCGCTTTTGCCCAAACCAGAGCAATCCTCGCAAGCGCCGTAAGGGCTGTTAAAAGAAAATAAGCGCGGCTCAACTTCGGGAAAAGAAAAATTATCATTGGGACAAGTCCATTTTGAAGAAAGAAGCAATTCCTCTTTTGTAAAATTCGCCAGCATCAATCCTTTGCTATGATTTAGGGCGCTTTCAACGGCTTCAAAAAGCCGGCTTTCGTCTTTAATCATTACTTCATCAATAACAATTTCGATGTCGTGCGGCTTATAGCGGGAAAGTTCTATTTTTTCATGGAGCGAATGGATTTTACCGTCAATTCTCGCTTCTCTAAAACCCAAAGAAAGAAAATCATAAAGCAATTGATAATACTCGCCTTTGCGACCGCGGACAACCGGAGCAAAAATCACAACTGTTTCTTCTTTTAAGCTTTTTGCCTTAGCGACAACAATATCAACCATTTCTTCCAAAGAAAGTTTTTTTATTTTAGAGCCGCACTTGGGGCAATAAACTTCGCCCAAACGAGCGTAAAGCACGCGGAGATAATCGTAAATTTCCGTCAAAGTGCCGACAATAGAGCGCGGGTTATGAGATAAAGCTTTTTGGTCTATGGCAATAGCTGGGGAAAGACCGATGATTTCATCAACATCAGGACGATCCATTTGGCCTAAAAATTGGCGGGCATAAGGAGAAAGAGATTCAATGTAGCGGCGCTGGCCTTCGGCAAAAATCGTATCAAAAGCCAAGGAAGATTTTCCGCTTCCGGAGACGCCGGTAAAAACTATCATTTTATTTTTCGGCAGTTCAAGATCAATATTTTGAAGATTGTGAACTCGGGCGCCTTTGATAATAATTTTGTCTTCCATATAAACAGCCCTGCCGCGCTCTGATGAGCGCGGTGGTTAATAACAAGATTAAGGAATGCGAAAGCAAAGTCAAATTTAAAACCAGTTTGCCAGCAAAAATAAAACTGCTGAAATAATCGCAACAGAAATTATTTGAGATATTATTCCAAAAAACGGCCGGCCCTCGAAAACTTTTCTAGTATGGGTGAAATGATGAAATCGGTGGATTAAAGTCAGAGGAAATTTTTTAAAAATCAGATAGCAAACTTCCAAGGCATCGGGCAAGATGCTGGCAAATACTGCAATAAAAATCAAAAATAGTTTTTCAAAATCCGTTGGAAATCCCAAAATTAAAACTGCTCCCGATAATCCAATAATCCCGTCTATTAAATTCTTGAAAAGGTCACTGGAGATTGTCCTAAAAGAAATAATAAATTTTTTCTCCTCGTAGCTGTTATTATCAGCGGGGAATTTTTTGATGGAAGCCAAATGGTAATCCCAATGGGGAATAAAATCCAAAGCATAATGGCTTATAAAAGAGACAACAAAAACAATTAGGGAATTGGAAAGATCGGCAGGCCGGCTGGCAAACTGCGCGCTGGCGGCGGAAGCGACAATAATGTGAGAAGATAAAATCATTTATATTATATTACTCTTTTTCATTTTCAATTTCTATAAGTTTTTCAATTTCTTTGTGAATACTTTGAGGAGTAATGTTATGTTTTTTGTTATATTCCGCCTGAATTTTTCTTCTGCGTTCAACTTCATCAATCGCCCTCTTCATTGAGCCAGTAATATTATCAGCATATAAAATCACTTTGCCATTAACGTTTCTGGCGGCGCGGCCCATGGTTTGAATAATAGACGATTCGCTACGCAAAAAACCTTCGCGGTCAGCGTCCAAAATCGCCACGAAAGTCACTTCAGGAAGATCCAATCCTTCCCGCAAAAGATTAACGCCAATTAAAACGTCAAACTTACCGGAGCGGAAGTCGGTCAGAATTTTAACGCGCTCCAGAGTTTTGGTTTCTGAATGCATATAATTGGCTTTGAACTTTTTTTTCTTTAAATAATCCGTTAAATCTTCAGCCATTTTTTTAGTAAGCGTGTTGATAATGGCGCGCTCTTTTTTAGAGACCACTTTTTTTATTTCTTCCATTAGATCGTCTATTTGACTGCGATTTTTTTGTTTGTTAAAAACCGGACGGACTTCAATCGGCGGATCAATTAAGCCGGTTGGCCGAATGACTTGTTCAACAATTTTGGAAGAGTTTTTCATTTCATAAGCGCCGGGAGTGGCTGAAGTAAAAATCACCTGATTGATTCTTTTTTCAAATTCTTCGAATTTAAGCGGCCGATTATCCAAGGCAGAAGGCAGACGCCAACCGTATTGGATTAAAACCTCTTTACGGCTTCTATCGCCCTCATACATCCCTTTGACTTGAGGAACAGCAATATGAGATTCATCGATAATGGTTAGAAAATCAGGGTGGCCTTCTTCGCCGGGGCTTCGGCGAGCCGAAGGAAAATAAGAAAGCAAGGTGTCCGGCGATTCGCCGCTGATTTTTCCGGAAAGATGGCGAGAATAATTTTCAATGCCATGACAATAACCAATGCTTTGAAGCATTTCCATATCATATCTGGTTCTTCGCTCTAATCGTTCCGCTTCCAAATAAAGCTTGTTTTTTTCAAAATATTGTAAGCGCTCTTTTAATTCCTTTTTAATTTCTTTGGTGGCGGATTCGATTTGAGGCTGGCTGGAAATAAAATGCTTGGGCGGAAAAATAACAATATCTTTTAATTCTTGGATTATTTTTTGGCTAATTGGGTCAACATCAGCAATAGAAATAATTTTTTGTTCTTTTATTTCAATCCTGTTAATAACAGCGCCGCTGGCAGGCATAATTTCAAAAACATCGCCCCGAACACGGAAAAATCCCCTTTTTAAGGCTCCACCAGTTCTTTCAAATTGCATTTTTACCAATTGCCTGATTAAATCTCCGCGAGTCATGTCTTTATTTTCTTCCAAATGGAGAGCGGCTTCGGAATAACTTACTGGCACGCCAAGATTGTAAATGCAGGAAACAGAAGCAACCACAATAACATCGCGGCGGCTCAAAAGAGCGCTAGTGGCTTGATGGCGCAAGCGATCAATTTCTTCATTAATCATCGCTTCTTTCTCTATATAAGTGTCGCTGGTGGGAAGATAAGCTTCGGGCTGATAATAGTCGTAATAAGAAACGAAATAATTGACGGAGTTTTGGGGAAAGAAATTTTTGTATTCGCGGTAAAGCTGGGCGGCTAAAGTTTTATTGGGGGCCATTACCAAAACCGGCATATTAAAATGAGCAATGACATTAGCCATGGTAAAAGTCTTGCCGGAGCCGGTAACTCCCAAAAGAGTTTGAAAACGATCGCTTTTTTCAAGACCTGCGATTAATTTTTTAATGGCTTGAGGCTGGTCGCCAGATGGTTTAAATTTTGATTTTAATTTAAAGAGAGACATTGCTTATAAATTAGCGGCAAACAAGATAAGAAGCAACTATGGCGGCTGTTGTTAGCAAATAAAGAGAGGGTTGCTAAGTTAGCAACCCTCTTTCTAATCCCAGCCGGTAATCCGGTTTGCAGATTTCCTCGAAAAATTTAACAATCTCTTCTATTTCGGAAAGGAACACGTTTAGAGATTTGATCAAGATGCTGTTCCCATGGTCTTGAAAATTGCTGAATGCTTTTTCAATAAGGGAATTGTAGCTGGAAAGGCTGTTTATTTCCCGCTTCAGTTTACAGCAGTCATTGATTATTGTGTGGTGGCAAAATTCGATTATTATTTTTGCCGGAAGACAAACGGCGCATTCCTCCTCGTTTAATTTATGACTCAGCTCTAAGGCAAAGCAAGTGTCGTGATAGATTTTTAAGAATTTTTCATCAAGTTTGGTGTAAATAGAACAATTGCCGTTGGCTTTTCCGATGCTAATCAACTGGTTATGAATATCGTTGTATCGTCCGGAGAATGCTTGCCATTTTTTGCCATTTAAGTCATCCATAGCAGCCTCCTATACATCTTTTTAGATTTTTAAAGCATTTACTATCTAATTTAATTAAACAATATTTCCAAAAAAAAGAGAAGTGGATAAGTCAGAATTTCCCCTTTTTTATTGCATTTCTTATGTTTTCCACGAAAGAATTGAAAAAATAAAGGTTATGAAAGGTTAAAAATTTCAGGGCGGAAATTTCTTTGGCTCGGAAAAGGTGGCAAAGATAACTACGGGAATAATTTTGGCAGACAAAACAAGGACATTTTTTATCTAAAGCTTTTTTATCTTGTAAAAATTTTGATTTGTTTAAATCAAGTTCGCCGGAACTGGTAAAAGCAATGCCGCGGCGGCCGTAATGAGTCGGCACGATACAATCAAAAGTATCAACTCCGGCTTTGATTATTTTGGGGATGTCTTCCAAATAGCCGATGCCAAGCAAATGGCGCGGTTTATTTTCGGGAAGCTCTTTATTTACCCAATTAATCATTTTTTCCATTATTTTTTTATCATCGCCAAATTCTCCGCCAATGCCAAATCCATCAAAAGGCAAATTTCCGATAAATTTAGCGCTTTCAATTCTTAAATCCTTGAATTTTCCGCCTTGAACAATGCCAAAAAGCGCTTGCTTTGATTTTTTGGCATTCAAGCAAATTTGAGCCCACTGGTGAGTGAGCTTCAAAGATTTTTTTGTGTAAGCGTAATTGGCAATCGGCGGAGTGCATTCATCAAAAGCGAAAATAATATCAGCGCCCAAAGATTCCTGAATTTTGATTGATTCTTTCGGACCGATGAAAATTTTTCTTCCGTCATTGGGAGAACGGAATAAAACTCCTTCAGATGTGATTTTTAAAAGTTTCGGCTGCTGGCCGCTTTTTATTTTCCCGCCGTTTTTTTCTTTTAAAATTTTGCCCATGCCAAAATCACGGCCAAAACCAAGAGAAAAAACCTGAAAGCCGGCGGAGTCAGTCATTAAGGGTTTGGGCCAATTCATAAATTTGTGCAATCCGCCGCTTGATTTGATTATTTTCTCTCCGGGTTTTAAATGAAGATGAAAAGTGTTGCAAATTAAAATCTGGCTTTTAGTTTTTAAAACTTCCTGGCTGTCTAAAGTTTTAATGGCGGCTTGAGTGGCAACAGGGACAAAAGCCGGAGTTTCAATTTCTCCGTGAGCAGTTTTTAAAATACCCAAACGAGCATTGTTTTTTTTGGATTTTTTTGAGATTTTAAATTCAAACATAAGTCTTGACAGGCATGGTATAATATATATAGAACATAAAGAGTTTTCAACTAAAAGGAGGTGGCAAGTATGAGGCGGAGATGGATGATAAGGGCAGTAGCCCATTGCAGTGAAGGCTGCAGTATTAAGGGAGAGGAGCATCTAGCCTCTCCCATTTTTTTGCGCAAAACGGCGAATTCTAAAATAATAACGATTGAGCCGTATTTTAACCAATATTTATGCGGTTCTTTAAAGAATCGGCTCAACTGTTATTTTAAAGTAATAAGAATGGCTCCTGAAACCATTAAAACAGCTCCTAAGACCGATTTCCAACCCAAAGCTTCGCCTAAGAATAAGGCAGCTAAAAAAATAACAAAAACTATGCTTAAGCGGTCAATGGCAACTACTTTTGAAGCAAGGCCGTATTTGATAGCAATAAAATAAAAAAGCCAGGAAAGCGCTCCACTAATGCCGGCTAAAATAATCAAAAACCAATCGCGGGAACTGAAAGAATTCAGGGAAAATCCGCTGAATTTTTTTAAAAAAATGCTGGTAATTACTAAAATTCCGGCCATAATAATCGAGCGAATGGTGGTTGCCAAGGTGGGGTCAATATCTTTTAGACCGAGTTTGGCAAAAATCGCCACAGCGGCCGCGGTAATAGCCGATAAAAAAGCATAAATTAAATACATATAAACAATTTTATAAATTTTACGTTTTAATTACAACTTTAAAAACGTGTTATAATTATTAAATTATGGAAACTCTTCTTTTAATCGACGCCAATTCCTTAATTCATCGATGCTTTCACGCTTTGCCGCCTTTTACCACAAAAGAAGGCCAGCCGAGCGGAGCTTTATACGGATTAGCAAGTATTCTTATTAAAATTTTGCACCCTGACAAAAAAACAAATGAAGCGGGAATCAACGGCGAACTACCGGAATTTATCGTGGCTTTTTTTGACAGGCCGGAGCCGACTTTCAGAAAAAAAGTTTTTGAAGAATATAAGGCCCACCGGCCAAAAGCGCCGGATGAGCTTGTTTCTCAAATAATCGAAGCCCATAAATTATTTGAAAATTTTGAAATAAAAACATATGAGATTGCCGGATTTGAGGGAGACGACTTAATCGGCACAGCGGCGGAAAAATTCAAAAACGAAGAGAATTTGAAAATTATAATTTTGACCGGAGATTTAGACGCTTTGCAGTTGGTGGAAAACGACAAAGTGGTAGTGGAAACAATTAAAAAAGGAATCAGTGAAACAATTATTTATAACGAAGAAGAAGCGATAAGAAGATTCGGAGTTTTGCCAAAGCAGATTCCCGATTACAAGGGATTGGTGGGCGACGCCTCCGACAATATTTTGGGCGTGCCGGGAATCGGGCCGAAAACAGCGGCGCCGATAATCCAAAAATACAATTCTTTGGAAGAATTTTTTGAAAAAGGAAAAGAAGAAAAAAATTATAAAAAAATTCTTGAATTTAAAGAACAAGCCCTGCTTTCAAAACATTTGGCTCAAATCAGGAGAGATTCGCCTTTGGAAATTAAAAATCTGGAAGAGTTAAAATATAACGGCTTGCCTAAAGAAAAATTAGCGAATTACTTTGGAAATTTAGGATTTCAAAGTTTGACAAAAAGATTATAAAAAATTATTTTCAATGGGCTTAATGACAATGCATCTGGAAGAACCTTCTCCGCTGCTTTCGGTTTTGATGTCTGGCCGAGAAGCCAAATCCACATGAACCAAACGGCGCTCGTAAGCATTCATCGGCGGAAGAGAAATTTCTTTTTTTTCGGCCACTGATTTTCGAGCGGCGGCGCGGGCGAGCTCCAAAATCAATCCTTCCCGCTTTTTGCGATAATTATTAACATCGACAAAAATCGATTCAATGTTGTTTTTTTGAGCGATTACTTTTGCCAAATAATCGAAATTATTGATAAAAGACGGAAGATTCTTTTCGGAAATTAAAGCATCATTTATAAAAACCAGCAATCGGTTGCCTTCTTGGTCATAAGAAACGGAAAAATCATCGAAACCCATCAGCTCAATCATTTTTTTAAAAATATCTTGCAAATTATCCATAATAAAATTATTTTGAATGCAATTTTTTGTCTATTGCAATCAGTTGTTCATTGCTGACTTTTAATTTTTTATTGATTATTACTTGTTGGATAACCGAAAAAACGGATGTTGTCAACCAATAAAGGCCGATAGCGGCAGGTAAATAAGCAAGGAAAAAAACAGTCATAACCGGGCCAAGATAAGACATTTGACGGCTCATTTTTTCAGTGGTTGACAAATCATCGGTGTTTTTGATTTTAGGCAAAGAAAGCCGGGCTTGTAAATATTGGGCAACAGCCGCCAAGCCAATGACAATAATGTTTTTTTTACTTAGGTCAATTAATCCAAGAAAAGAATTATTAACAGTTCCCGGCGCAGAAACAAAAGAATATAAATTTTCCAGAGATTCCGGAGTAATGCCTCGGGAAAAAACCCAATACAAAGCTATTAAAACCGGCAACTGAACAATAAGAAGAAGAAACTGGGAAAAAGGATTAACTTTGTGCTCTTTATAAAGATTAAACATGGCCTTGGCTTGCTCTTCTTTGTTTTCTTTATGAGTTTTTTGGATTTCTTTTATTCTTGGAGCTAATCGTTGAAGAATAGCTTGATCTTTGGCGCCTTTATAGAAAAGCGGCAGCAAAACCAAACGAATAAAAATTGTCAAAAGAATAATGGCAATGCCTAAATCAGGCCAGGGAAGAAAATCATATAAAATAACCAAGGCGTTAAAAAGCGGCTGATAAAATATTTGGTTAAATAGGTTGGCCATATTTTAGTAGATAGGGATTAGTATTTAGTATATAGGAATTAGTGATTTTAATTTTTCTTCCAACTCTTGCTTGGTTAATTCGGAAGCTTTCGGCAAAACACTGATTAAAATATCCTTACCGGGAACTTCGTGGAGTTTTTTTGAATAAATAAAATTAAAAATTGCTCTTTTAATTTTATTGCGCAAAACAGCTGACTTGGAAACTTTTAAACTGATTATTGCTCCGAAGCGGCTGTAGGGAAGATTATTGGAAGAAACCCTTACAATAAAAAAATCGCTTTTGCGAGTGATAAATTTTCTTTTTTCTTTAAACCACTGCTGAATTGGAAGACGGAATTTTTTGGCAAGCACAAATTTATTGATTGAGTTATTAAACCGTAATTTTTTTTCTTCCTTTTCTCCTCCGACGGCTTAAAACATTGCGCCCCCCCGGCGTTCTCATCCTTTTCAGGAAGCCATGGCTTCTTTTTCTTTTTTTCTTTTTTGGCTGATAAGTTAACGACATAATAAGAATAATAAATTGAATTAAAAAGAAAAACAAGGGTTTTGGGCTTTTTTATTCAATTAAAGAGCAATTTTATTTAGAATTGACGATTCTATAAAAATATGATATAATTATTTCGTTCTTTAAGAAGTTAATAAGCTTTAAAGATTCCCAATATAAATAAAACAGGAGGCGGTTATGGAAAAATCGCAGAAGAAATTCATAGTAAGGATTTTCCTGGAATTGTGGGTACTTTTTTTCTTATTCATGTTAGCCATCGCTGCTTTAAGCTGCAGTAGTATCAGCACTGCTCCGACAAGCGAAAAAGAGGCGTTCCCCATCAGACCAGATGACCCGACGCTTGGCTTGGTTATAAAACAAGGAACAGCTCATGCCAATCTCTATATAACAGACCAAGCGGGCAGACTGATTAGATCAATATACACTGAAGGAGCTGACCGAGTATTTGAGGTAAACGGACGGCCCCTGCCAAAGATTTTAATTCACCGGCTTCCGGTTGGGTCATACAGAGTGGATATTTATCCGTTCTATTACCGCTTTGTTTTAATTAGATTTTGGCGGTATAGAGTGGATTTACCAAAGCAATCGGCCAATATAACTGTTGACCAAAGAGTTAACAGCTATTACAAAGGCCGGTATGTTGGCTGGATTTTAGAGTTTAATGCCGGAAATATTCCGCCAACAACTAACGGATTCCCGGGGATTGGCATTAATCTTCAGGGTCCTCTTTGGAAATCACTTTTAGGAGGGAATTAATTAAAATGAATAACCTAATCGCCTTTCTAATGCTGATGCTGTTAGCAGTTGGTTGCGGCGGAAAAACTGTTCCAGCGGCAATGATATATATTCATCCGCAGGAACACCCGATTACCATATCACCTGATATGCCGCCGAACACTCCGTTTGGACAACCAGCTGATATACCCAGGAGCAAGGACGATGATCCAAGTTTGGTAACTTTCAAGAACCTCTCTCATTTAGTGGTGAGAGTGGAAATTGACGGCAAAAAAATAGCTTCTCTTAAGCCTTATGCCGCCACGGCTGATGTTCCACTAAGGAAAGGCGCGCATTATATACGCCTGATAACAGAAATACCCACTCGCCATTTCGGAACGTGGGAAGAGGAGGAATCGTTTACTATAATGATTTCTCCAAGAGATTCGGCCAGAATAATTTACCTGCCTTAAATTATTCTGACTGACTGCCCCGACCACAATAATAGTGAGCGGGGCTTTTTATTTGCTTGAAACCGAGAATTAATAGCTATAAACTAATAATCAATAATGACTTTATTGTTGCCAATAATCCATGTTAATACTAGGAATTGACCCGGGTTCAACAAGAGTTGGCTACGGATTGATAAAAAAAGAAAAAAATAATCTATTTTTTGTAGAAAGCGGATTGCTTGAAATTTTCAGCAAAAATAAGACTGACCGGCTTTTAGAAGCCGCCAAATCTCTTTCAAAAATCATAAAAAAACATAAGCCAAATGTGGTGGCGGTGGAAAAATTATTTTTTATGAAAAACCTTAAAACCGCTGTTGAGGTTTCCGAGACGCGGGGGGTCTTGACATTGATAGTCGGCCAACACAAAATACCTTTATTGGAATTTTCGCCATCAGAAATAAAAATCGCGGTTACGGGATATGGAATGGCTGACAAGAAAGCAGTGGCAAAGATGGTTGAAAATATTTTAAAAATAGATAAAATCAAGGGACCGGACGATATAAGCGACGCGCTGGCAGTAGCAATTACGGCGACTAATTTTTTGAATAATTTAAGACAATACTAAAAAGGTCGTAAAATTTGCCTTAAATAAAATGGCTATTGAAGAATCAAAAACTATAACAATACAAGCTAAGGGAAAAATTTGCGAGGAGTGCGGCGATAAAATGGATGAATTTGGAAATTGTCCAAGCTGCGGATTTACCGAAGAAGACAGTTCCACGGAAAAAGAAGATGATGACTCATCGCTTGGCGGAAACGAAGAAGACGAAAACTACTAAAATAATAAAAACCGCCTTCAGGCGGTTTTTTTGTTTTTAAATTGAAATTTAATTAATAACTGATAAAATTAGAAAATATTTATGTTGAAAAAACGAAAATTTATCGGACTTAAAATATTCGGAGCGCTCATTCTAATTTTTTTCGGAATAGTTCTTTTTTCTTTGGCAAAAGTCGCTCAAATAACCAAAGAACTTCCCGACCCAAAACAGGCAATCAACAGCCGCCAAATCACTCAATCAAGCAAAATTTATGACCGAACCGGAGAAATATTGCTTTATGAAATTTACGGCGAAGAAAAAAGAACAGTTGTTTCCTTTGAAGAAATTCCTGATTATGTTAAAAATGCGACGATTGCCATTGAAGATAAAAATTTTTACAGCCATCCGGCTTTTGACTGGCGGGCGCTGGCGCGGGCTTTTATTGTTAATTTGATAAAAGGCCGAGTAGTCCAAGGCGGTTCAACTATTACCCAACAATTGGCTAAAAACGCTTTTCTAACTTCGGAAAGAACAGTTGACCGGAAAATTAAGGAGTTGGTATTGTCTTATTGGATAGAAAAAAGATATTCAAAAGACGAAATTTTAGAGCTTTACTTAAATCAGATTTCTTACGGCTCAAACGCTTACGGCATTGAAGCGGCTTCCCAAATTTATTTTAACAAATCCGCCAAAGACCTTTCACTGGCGGAAGCAGCGCTTTTGGCAAGCTTGCCGAAGGCGCCGACTTATTATTCTCCTTGGGGAGCTCATATTTCCGAATTAATGAACCGGAAGAATTATGTTTTAGAACAAATGTTCGAGGTGGGATTTATTGACAAAGAAGAGCTAGAAAGAAATAAAAATCACGCCATTGAATTTACCAGCCAAAATATCGGCTCAATCAAAGCGCCTCATTTCGTGATGATGGTGAAAGATTATTTGGCCAATAAATACGGGGAAGATTTTATGGAAAGAGGAGGCTTAAAAATCACCACTACTCTTGATTGGGAAATGCAACAGATAGCCGAGCAAGTTATCAAAGAAGGAAGCGAAAGAAATGAAAAATTATATCAAGGCAAAAACGCTTCATTGGTTGCCCAAGACCCAAAAACCGGCCAAGTTCTGGCGTTGGTCGGGTCAAGAGATTATTTTGATTCAAAAAATGAAGGAAATTTTAATGTGGCGGCCCAAGGATTAAGACAGCCGGGTTCGGCTTTCAAACCTTTTGCTTATTTAACGGCTTTTAAAAAGGGATACACTCCGAATACAGTTGTCTTTGACCTGTCAACTGAATTTGCCCCTAATAATCCCGCTTGTCCGACCATTGTTAATATTTACGCTTCCAGTTCAAAAGAGTGCTATCATCCAGAAAACTTTGACAACCTCTTCCGAGGACCAGTCAATTTAAGAAATGCCCTGGCTCAGTCAATCAATGTTCCGGCAGTTAAGGTGCTTTATTTGGCTGGATTGGGAGATACGATTAAAACCGCCCAAGAACTTGGCATTACAACCCTAAATGACCCGAACAGATACGGACTTTCGCTGGTTTTAGGAGGCGGTGAAGTAAAATTAATCGACTTAGTTGAAGCTTATTCTGTTTTTTCACAAGAAGGAATAAAACATAACCAAAAAATCGTTTTAAAAATAGAAGATTCTTCAGGAAAAGCAATTGAATCGGCCTCTGACCAAGCAATAATGGCGGTGGAGCCGATTTACGCCCAACTGATAAACGATGTTTTATCCGACGAAGACGCGCGAAGACCTCTTTATAGCGGAAGTTTTTATTTAACAGCTTTTGACGATTATCAGGTGGCTTTAAAAACCGGAACAACAAATGATTACCGAGATGCCTGGACAATCGGATATACTCCCTCAATTGTGGTTGGCGTTTGGGCGGGAAACAACCACCAGGAACCAATGCAAAAAAACGCAGGTAGTATATTGGCAGCTTTGCCTATTTGGAATGCTTTTATGTCAAAAGTTCTTCCCAAATATCCAAATGAAACATTTAAAAAACCGGCTTCTTCCGAAGAAACCGATAAATTAATGATTGGGGGAAAATATTCCGATGATTCGGGCAATGTCCATAATATTCTGCACTATATTGACAAAAATAATCCCCTAGACCCCCTACCTCAAAATCCACAAGACGATCCTCAATACAACAACTGGGAAGTTCCAGTGCAACTTTGGAAACAGGGATTATTAATCAGCTCTTAATCGGCATTAAAATATAAAACCAGGAGATTTCTTCCGATGCCTTAAGAAGGGCGGGTTTATTATTGTTGTTGATTCCAAGAAAAATGTTTTCCGAGGTTAAATTTTTAATGCCGTCGAGCAAATAACGCCAATTAAAAATTATTTCCATTGGAGAGCCGCTTATTTTTGCAGGGATAAGATATTTATTTTCGCCCAAATTGCTTCCAGCCGAATAAACTTCAATATTTTTAGCGTTTTCTTTTATAATAATTTTTACTTCGTTTAGCCGGTCGGAGAAAACAGAGGCGAGTTTTACGGCATTAACCAATTCATTGTTGTTTAAAGTAATTTCTGTTTCGAATTTTTTGGGAATAATTTGGGAATAATCGGGAAATTCTCCATTAATGAGGCGGGAAATTATTTCAATGCTTTCGTTTTTAAATAAAATTTGATTTTGGTCAAAAAAAATAGAAGTGTTGTTGTTTTCTTCAAATTGAAGCCCTCTTATAACTTCTTGGATTGTTTTTGTGGGGATAATAGTTTTAAATTTTTTTTCAATATTTGAATTATATTGAGTATTAAAAATTGTTTTTTCCGAAAGGCGAAATGTATCAGTGGCGGCTAGTTTTATCAATGTGTCTTGATAGTCAAACAAAACACCATTTAGTTCTGGTTTGTTTTCGTTTGTGGTTGAATTAACAATTGAAGATAAAGAGTTTTTTAATATAGAATTATTAATTTCTAAATAAAATTTTTCGTTTTCAATTTTGGGGATAATTGGAAACTCGTCTTTTTTAATCCCTTTAATTTCCGCTTGATAATTATCGGTTTTAATTGTTAATTTTTCATTTTCCGATTCTAGGTTTATTTTTTCTGTTTGAAGATTGTTTATTATTGAATTAAAAAAATGTAAAGGAATTGTTAAACTTCCGTTTTCTATAATTTTCCCGGAAATATAACTAGTAACCGCTAATTCCAAATTGGTGGCGGAAATTTTTATTTTATTATCAAACGATTCAATTAAAAAATTTTTTAAAATTGGTAAATTAGAATTTTGATCAGTTATTCTTTCAATTGCCCGTAATCCGTCTTTTAAGTTTTTTTTTAAAACAATAAATTTCATATAACTAATATTAATTAATATAATTTGTAGTTGTAGTAGTGAGTGTTAATTTGTGGATAAGTTTTTATTTAACTTGTTTTTATTAAAGAAAATTAAAGTTTTATTTTTTATTAACTGGGGAAAACTTTTTAAAAACTGTTAAAAAAAATCAACAACTTTCATAAATTATATCTTTAATTAAAAGAATTTTTTGGTTTAAAGATTGATTTTTATTGATTTCATTAGCTATTTTTTCATAAGCATGGATAGCGGTGGTGTGATCTCTTTTCCCGATTTTATCCCCAATATCCGGATAAGACATCCCCAACATTTCCCGAAGCAAAAACATTGTTATTTGGCGCGGTTCCATCACCTTTTTTCTTCGAGAGTGGTTGGAAATATCTTCGGGGAGAACTTCAAAAAAATTAGCAATCGCTTTAATTACTTGGTTGGGGGTAACCTTTTTATCAACCCGATGAATAGTGTTAGAAATTATCTCTTCAATAATTTTTGATTGGAGGTCAACACCCTTTGTTTCTTGGTAGAATAAAATTTTATTTAAAATACCTTCTATTTCCCTGATATTTCTTTGAACCTTCGAGGCGATTGTTTGAATTGACTGGTCGGGAAGATTTTTTTGCATTTGGGAAAGTTTGGTTTTAATAATCGCCATCCTCATTTCAAAATCCGGATAAGTGATATCAGCGGCCATTCCTCCTTCAAATCTTGAACGTAATCTTTCATGAAGAGTTGGGATAGCGGCTGGCGGCCTATCAGAAGAAATTATTATTTGCTTGTTGTTTTCATGCAAAACATTGAAAGTATGAAAAAATTCCTCTTCGCTTCTTTCTTTGCCGCCTATAAATTGGATATCGTCAATAATTAAAACATCAATATTGCGGTATTTGTTTTTAATATCCTCCATCCTTTTATTTCTGATGGCGTTGACAACATCGTTGACAAATTTTTCACAAGTAACATATTTAATCTGAATTTTATTTTTGTAAACCTTTTTAATTTCATTGCCAATGGCTTGAATTAGGTGGGTTTTACCCAAACCAGTGCCGCCATAGATGAAAAAGGGATTATATTTTTTACCGACATTTTTAATAATAGCGAGGCTGGCGGCATAAGCCAATTCATTGGAAGAACCGACAATAAAAGAGTCGAGCGTGTATTTGGGGTGGAGGCCGGATTCAGGGTCAACCTTAAACTCCGGAAATGTCAGTTGTCCAATATTAATATCAATAGATTCAAGAGAAATTTTTTCAAAAGACGGGTTTGCGGCGCCAATAACTGAATATTCTATTTTTTTAATGGAGTCATCGAGGTTTTTAATAATTTCAAAGATTAATTTGTGGTATTTGTTTTCCACCCATTCCTTGGCGAAGTTGTTAGAAAGGCCAATAAGAATCTCTCCAGTGTCTTTTTTCTCGATTAATCGGCTGTTTTTAAGCCAAGTAAGGAAATTAGGCCGGGAAATTTGAAGTTCAATTTCAGATAAAGCGCTTTGCCAAAGTTGTTCGGGAGTAAATAACATAACTTAATAAAATTTTATTAATTAATCATAAGTATAAGGGCAGAGAAAAACCAGTCAAACACTAAAAAATTTAAATTTGGGGATTAGCTGTGGAAAACTTTTTTCAGCCAATTAAAACAAGGAAATTTTATTGCAGAAACCCACCAATCTATTATAATTAAATATATTATGAAGCCAATAGCGGAGATTAAAAACAAGTTAAAGCAAATGAAGCGCGAAGCGGAAGAGCGTGATGCCAAAAGAGCGGCGGAAAAAAGCAAACTTTCTTATCTTAATGTTTTTACCACGCCGATAAACACAGAAGCCCTAGCCATAATTGCGGAAGAAAGAGCAAAAAAAATAAAAGCGGCGGCTGTTGAGCTTAAAGAAAACAAGTTGGCAGTGGCGGTTTATGATCCAGGATCCAAGGAAATAAAAAAATTAAAAGAAGAATTAGAAGTAAAGGGATATCAAGTGACAATTTTTGTTGTTTCTTTGCCCGGATTGAATTATATTTTTGATTTTTATAAATTCGTTTCCAAAGAGCCCGGAAAAATCAGTGGAAAGATAAGCGTCGGTCAAATTAACGATTTGAAAAAAAATATAAATTCGCTTGATGGTCTAAATCAAGCGCTGGGGCTGATGAATTTGGCAACGGTTGACGCGGCAATGATTTTGGAATTAATTTTATTGGGAGCAATGGCAAATCGGGCTTCAGATATTCATTTTGAACCAATAGATAAAAAAATAAAAATAAGATTGAGGATTGACGGAATTTTGCACGATGTTTTTGAAAATCAAGAAAAAAGTTTTTACTTCCGATTGCTTTCAAAAATAAAACTTCTTTCCAATTTAAAAATTAATATTTATGACGAACCGCAAGACGGAAGATTTACAATTAATTTAGAAAACAAGGAAGTTGAAGTAAGAGTGGCAATCGCGCCTTCGGAATTCGGAGAAGTGGTGGTGATGAGATTGCTCGATCCGGAGGCAATTAATATTTCTTTGGGCGAGCTGGGAATAAGAGAAGACGATTTGGAAATTATTAAAACAGAATTGAAAAGGCCGAACGGACTGATTTTAAATACCGGACCAACCGGTTCGGGGAAAACAACAACGCTTTACGCTTTTTTAAAACATAAAAAAACTCCGAAAATAAAAATTATTACCATTGAAGATCCGATTGAATATCATCTGGAAGGCATTGAGCAAACGCAAGTTGACGAAGAGGCGGGTTATAATTTTTCCGATGGATTAAAATCTTTAATGAGGCAGGATCCAGACGTGATTTTGGTGGGAGAAATAAGAGATAAAGAAACCGGAGAAATCGGAATTCAGGCGGCTTTAACAGGACATTTAGTGTTTTCCACAATCCATGCCAATTCAGCGGCAGGAGCCATCCCCCGCTTGGTTGATTTAGGAGTAAAATCTTCCAGCATCGGGTCGGCTTTAAATTTAATAATCGCGCAAAGATTAGTAAGAAAACTCTGCGATAATTGCAAAACAATCAAAGAAACAGACAATGAATTAAAAATAAAAATAGAAAAATTTTTAAAGCAATTGCCGAAAAGAGTTAATAAAGAAAAATTCAAAGAAATAAAAATTTTTTCCGCGTCAAAGGGCGGATGCGACAAATGCAATAATTCTGGATATAAGGGAAGAATCGGAATTTATGAATTGATTTTAAACGACCCGGAATACGAAAAACTTTTAATTGATCCAAACCATATTGCTCTTTCTTCGCATAAAGAATTGGATGAGCTGATTTTTTCATCCGCTCCGGAATCGGCGATAAAAAAATTTGCCTTAGAACAAGGTATGGCGACAATGCAGCAAGACGGAATATTAAAAATTATTTCCGGAATGACAACTTTTGAAGAAGTGGAAGAAGTGACAGGAAGAATGCAATTTTAAAT
This sequence comes from Candidatus Wolfebacteria bacterium RIFCSPLOWO2_01_FULL_38_11, assembly GCA_001793825.1. Taxonomy (GTDB): domain Bacteria; phylum Patescibacteriota; class Minisyncoccia; order UBA6257; family UBA9933; genus GWC1-37-10. The sequence goes on along the minus strand of MGIQ01000023.1, from coordinate 8,531 downwards.
TTAAAAAATAAAAAAGCCGCCTAGCTCTGTGGGCACAGATAACTTTGAAAGTCAAAGAGATTAAGAATTGTTTCGAGGAGAGAGCCAGCCGAAACCAGCTCATCCGATAACTAAAAACAATTCCATTTTTGCCCACAGGGCCAGACGGCCCAATTAATCGAATAAATTATACATTAGCATAATTTATGAAAAAAGTCAATACTAAGGAATTTAAGAAAAATTCGGGGGAAGGAGGGCAATTAGACGAGTTTGTCGACTCGGTTTTAAGGCCGGAAACATGGGATGATTATATTGGGCAGAAAAAAATAAAAAAAGGATTGAAGGTTATGCTGGGAGCGGCTAAAAAAAGAAACGAATCAAGCGATCATTTATTGTTTTACGGCCAACCGGGATTGGGGAAAACAACTTTGGCATCTTTGGTGGCCAAAGAAATGAAAGCGAATTTAAGAATTGTTTCCGCTCCGACTTTATCAAGAATTGGAGATTTAGCGGCTATTCTTTCAAATTTAGAAGAAGGAGAAGTTTTTTTTATTGACGAAGCGCATAGAATCAGCCGACCGATTGAAGAATTGCTTTATTCGGCTTTGGATAACGGGAAAATAGGATTAATGGTTGGCAAAGGACCTTCGGCAAGGCAAATTTTTCTGGATTTGCCGCCTTTTACTTTGGTAGCGGCGACAACAAGAGTAAATTTAATATCATCCCCTTTGCGTTCGCGCTTTGGAGCGATTTTTAGGTTTGATTATTACGAAAAAGCTGAAATTGAGGAAATTATCGGGCGATCAGCGGAAATTTTAAAAATTAAAATTGAGCCGGAAGCAGTGGTTTTAATCGGTCGAGCAGCGCGTTTTACTCCAAGAACAGCCAATCGTTTGCTGAAGAGAGCAAGAGACGTTGCTCAAATGAAAGACGAAAAAATAATCAAAAAAGAAACGGTTTTAGAAACTTTTGAGATGCTGGAAATCGATGAAATGGGGCTGGAAGCGCATGACCGGAAGCTTTTAGAAACAATGATTAAGAAATTTAACGGCCGGCCAGCGGGGATTAATGCCTTGTCAGCGGCTTTGGGAGAAGAAAAAGGGGTAATTGAAGAAGTTTACGAGCCGTATTTGATTAAAATCGGATTTTTACACAGGACTTCTTCCGGCAGAGTGGCAACAGAAGAAGCAAGGAGGTGGCTTTTAATCAAAAGTTTTATATAATTTATATATGAGCGACTCCAAATCCCCAAAAGCTTTTACTTTAGTAGAATTATTGATTTATATTTCCATTTTCTCCGTTGTTTCCGGATTAATGGTGGGAATCATAACATCAATTTTAAGAGTTAACCAAAGGGAAACAGCTTCCGCCGAAGCAACGGCGCAGCTTAATTTTATTCATCAGACAATTTCCAGATTAGTAAGGGATTCTTCGGCAATAATAGCCAATTCAACAGAAGGCGATGTAAGCAATGACGCGATGCAAGGCACGCCTCAATCAAGATTGGTTTTAAGGATGGAAGATTCCGGCTTAGATCTTCCCAATGACCGAGACCCGATTGTCATCTGGAAAGACAGCGCAACAGGAGCAATTAAGATGTCGGAAGGAACTTCAACGCCCAGAGTAAGCGATTTAACAAATAGTAAAGTTGTTGCTGATAATCTGGAATTCACTAAATATTCCCAATATCCGGGGCATGACGTGGTATCAGTTGACATTCAACTGACAACCAGCTCAACAAATCCCCAATCAGTCACTCAAAGAGCTTTGAAATTCGCCGTTGCCCGAGTCTCAGCCGCCACCTTTGATTCAGATTTATTGCCGGGAATAGGCAATCAATACGATATCGGCAGTTTCAGCGGCACAGGCTGGAGAAAGATCTTGATGAACGACGGCTCCAATCAAAATCCCAGCTATACTTTCACCAACAGTCCTAATACCGGCATCTTCAGCCGAGGAGCAGATTTAATCAACTTTACAACCAACCAAATTGAAAGAATGGTTATTGACAACAACGGCAATGTCGGTATTGGCACCACAACGCCAACCGCCAGATTGGAATCCAAAGCCCCTACAACCGGATCATATAATACGGCCTTCCGAGGCCGGAGCAATGACGAAGGAGATTATATTGATTTGAATATTCAAAATGACGGCAAAGCCAATTTTGGAGGTAATTTCACCAATTTCGGCATTGGGACAACGGACCCTTTGGTCAAATTTTCCGTGTCAACTGCCGGCGTCAATGACGGCATCGGAGTTTATGGCAACAGCAGTCGCTCTACGGGATTATTGGTTAATTTAGAATCAGGCGCTTTTAACAACATAACTCAAGCCAATGACAATGGCATAATTTGGATGGGTCAAACCAGAGACAATCCCGGAGCTGGTTTTGTAATCGCCCCTTGGCGTTCTGATACCAGCGGAATACGCTTGGATGCCAGTGGCAATGTTGGCATTGGGACAACGAATCCGGGAACAAAATTAGATGTGGCGGGAAATATTAAATTTAGTCCGTCTTTCCAGTCTGTTACTATTGGCCCAGGCGGTCCGGCATCTGTTTCATTGCCAAGCAACACCTCTCTTTGTTGGCTTAGTTATGTTTCAACCGACAGTGGCGGCGATTGCGGAATAAATTATTCAACTTGGCAGCTATATAAAACTAATGGTAATTGGGGTCCTTGCACAGCCACTTGTTTTTAAAAGCAACTAACTGCAACGATCACCCCCCCCTGACACTTCTTATATTTTCCTTCGCTGTCGTCCGCTGAATACTGTCTATGGTTATTTGCGCAAATTGGTAAACAATTTTAAAAACAGCATACCAGAAAAAATGATTACCGATGTTTACCCATAAAACAACGTCAAACGAACAAGCCAAGCGGCTTGCTTTTCTTTTTGCAAAAGAAATTATTAAAAGCAAATTTTCTAAAAAAAGCGCTTTAATTATTGCTTTAAGCGGAAATTTGGGTTCTGGCAAAACAACTTTTGTCCAAGGATTTCTAAGAGGCGCGGGAATAAAGAAAAAAATTACCAGCCCGACTTTTGTATTAATTAAAACTTACAAACTTACAAACTTAAAAACTTATAAACTAATTCATCATATTGATTGTTATAGGATTAAAAATGCAAAAGAATTATTTAATTTGGGGTTAGAAAAGATTTTAAGCAATTCTAAAAATATTGTTTTAATTGAGTGGCCGGGAATTATTAAAAAATATTTGCCAAAAAGCGCTATTTGGATAAAATTTAAGTACGGGAGAAAAGAAAGCGAGAGAATTATTAAAATCAGCGAATAACGAATAAATTACGAATTTGTACGAATAAACGAATTTACTAATTCGTATATTCGTACAAATTCGTTATTCGTTGATAAAGCATAGCGTATGAAACTTACTTTTTATGGCGCGGCGCGGATGGTGACCGGCGCCAATTACTTATTAGAGGGAAGAAAAACGAAAATTTTAATTGACTGCGGGCTTTGCCAGGGCGGCAGTTTTTGCGATAAGCGGAATTTTGAACCGTTCCCTTATAATCCAAAAGAAATTGACGCAGTTTTGATTACTCATTCCCACATTGACCATACCGGCCGCTTGCCTCTTCTTTATAAAGCCGGATTTGGGGGAAAAATTTTTTCCACTCGGCCGACTAAAGAATTTAGCGAACATCTTTTAATCGACTCCGAACATATTCTCAATAAAGAAAATAATTCTCAAGAGCTTTATTCTCTGGAAGATATAGACAAAACAATGGAGCTTTGGGATGGGGTAAGATATCGCGAAAAATTTAAGATTAAGGAATTTGAAATTGAATTTTTTGATGCCGGCCATATTTTAGGATCGAGTTTCATTAAGGTTTCCGGCGAGGATGGCAAAAGCATTGTTTTTTCTGGAGATTTGGGCAATGTGGCAACGCCGATTGTCAAAGACACGGAAATAATTCCAGAGGCCGATTACGCGGTAATTGAGTCAACCTACGGAAATAGAATCCACGAAGATTTGGAAATTAGAAAAGATTTATTGGAAAACATTGCGGAAGAAACCATTAAAGCCCGAGGCGTGCTTTTAATACCGGCTTTTGCCATGGAAAGGACGCAAGAACTTTTATATGAATTAAATGAATTGGCGGAAAACGGCCGGATTCCCAAAGCGCCGATTTTTATTGACAGCCCTTTGGCGATAAAACTCACGGCAGTTTATAAAAAATATTCTCAAAATCCGGATTATTACGACAAAGAATCATTGGATTTAATGAAAGGAGGCGACGCAATTTTTGATTTTCCGGGATTAAAATTTACCCTGACAACCGAGCAATCAAAAGAAATCAACGATGTGGCGGCGCCGAAAATTATTATTGCCGGATCAGGCATGTCGCAAGGCGGCAGAATCCTGCATCACGAAGTCCGATATTTGCCCGATAAAAAAAGCGCGATTTTATTTATCGGCTATCAGGCAAACGGCTCTTTGGGTCGGCAGATTCTTAACGGCGCAAAAAAAGTGAAAATTTTAGGGCAAGAAGTGGAAGTAAATTGCAAAATAAAAAATATCAGCGGATATTCAGCGCATGCCGACCAGAAAAAACTGGTTGATTGGCTGAGGCCGGCCAGAAGAAACTTAAAAAAAGTTTTTGTAGTCCAAGGAGAAGAAGACCAGTCAATTCCTTTGGCGCAAAAAATTATAGATGAATTGGCGGTTGAAGCCGAAGTTCCTTTAAGGGGAGATAGTTTTGAGCTATAATCAACGAATAGCGAATTTGTACGAATATACGAATTTGCGAATTCGTTTATTCGTGAATTCGCAATTTATTCGTTATTCGATGATTTATTATGGAAAAAAATATTTGCCATTCAACTTATAAATATAAAATTTGCGTTTCCGGAGCGGCTGAGACCGGACATTGCGGGCCGGACACTTTTTCGGTGGCGGAAGAATTAGGCAGGGAAATTGTAAAACACGACGCGGTGCTGGTTGACGGCGCGACAACGGGATTTCCCTATTGGGCGGCCAAAGGGGCAAAATCAGCCGGCGGAATTGTGGTTGGACTTTCGCCAGCGGCCACGGAAAAAGAGCACGTGGAAAAATATCATTTGCCAACTGATTACCA
>MGIQ01000023.1:1348-3430 GCA_001793825.1 Candidatus Wolfebacteria bacterium RIFCSPLOWO2_01_FULL_38_11 | reverse complement strand
GGAAGAATGGGAACATTAAATGAGTTTACCATTACTTTTGAAGATAAAAAGCCAATCGGAATTTTGCAGGGCGAATGGGAAACAGACGAAATTTTCAAATCTTTAATTGAAAAATCGCACAGAGCCAAGGAGATGGAGGGGAAAATAGTTTTTTCGCCTGACCCGAAAGAATTGCTTGATAAATTGGTTGAGATTATAAAGAAAGAGAAAAAAGCCAATCACAATATTTTATAAAATATTTAGGCAAGGAGCGTCTTAAATAATTCAATGTATAAAAATATAATTCTTCCAGCGAGCATTTTGGCGGAAACAATTATCGGCGCCGGAATGTTTGCCTTGCCGTTTGTTTTTTTAAAAGCCGGGTTAACCACCGGAATTTTTTATTTGATTTTTTTCGGTTTGGTTTTTATTTTGCTGAATTTGATGTACGCGGACATAATTCTAAGGACGCCGGAAAATCATCGTTTTGTCGGCTATGCCAAAACTTATTTGGGAAGTTTAGGATTTTGGTCGGGAATGCTGATGACAATTTTCGGAACTGTCTTCGCTTTAACGGCTTATTTGGTTTTATCCATTAGTTTTGTTGATTTAATTTGGCCGACGGCGTCGGACATCTACAAAATTTTAATTTTTTGGTTTGTAAGTTCAGCGGCTATCTTCTGGGATGTTAACAAGGTGGCGATGTCCGAATTTTTTATTTTATTAGGAACAGCTTTAATTATTTTGGTAATATTTGGTTTTGGTTTGTCGAATTTTAATTATGCTTCGGTTACGAATTTAAATTTCAGCTATTTATTTTTTCCTTATGGAGTGGTTTTGTTTTCATTGGCTGGCCGGTCGGCTATTCCGACTGTTTTGGGATATTTCCGGAAAAACAACGAACAGCCTGTCCGGGCAAAATGGCCGATCATCATAGGAGGGCTTATCCCGGTTTTCGTTTATATAATCTTTGTTTTAGGCGTTTTGGGCTTTTCCAGCAATGTTTCCGAAGATTCAGTTTCGGGGTTAGTCGGCAGTTTGCCGTTTTTTGTTTTAGCGATGCTGGGAATTTTGGGAATTATTACAATGTGGAGCACTTATATTGTCATTGGACGAGATGTTAAAAAAAGCTTGGAGCATGATTTGGGACTGCACCAGAAAATTGCCGGATTAGCCACAATAATTCCGCCGCTGTTGTTTTATTTTTTGGGATTTAATAATTTTTTGGAATTAATAAGCATTGTGGGCAGTGTTTTTATCGGGATTGAAGGAATTTTCGTAGTTTTGATATGGAGAAAAGCTTCAAAAATAGAATCGCCCGAAGGACATAAGATTTTTGATAAAATTAATCCCCTGCTGATTTATTTATTGATTCTTGTTTTTATCGGCGGAGTGCTGTATAAATTAATTTATTAATATGGAAAAACGCAAACAATATGACGATAAAATAATTCTGGCGCGCCGGGAAAAACACGAAATTCCAAAAGGCTTTAAGGGGCTGGTTTTGTGCCCTATTTGCGGAGCGAGTTTTTATAAAAAGGCTTGGCATCATAATTTGAGAAATTATAAGAATTTGAAAGAAAATTTAGAAGTGAAATTTTTGATTTGCCCGGCTTGCAGAATGATAAAAAATAAGCAGTTTGAGGGAGAGGTAAAAATTTTAAATATTCCGCAAAATAATTTAGATAATTTAATCCATTTAATTGAGGCTTTCGGCCACAGAGCTTATTTAATTGATTCGCAACATCGGTTAATAAACATAAAAAAAGTTAAAGATGGTTTAATCGTGACAACAACGGAAAATCAATTAGCGGTGAAGATAGCAAAAAAAATCAAAGAGGTCTTCAAAAAGATCGATATTAAAACTTCTTACTCTCCGTCTCCAAGCGATGTGGTATACATAAAATTAGAATTTAGAATATAGCGAGTAGGCGGATTATTTATAGTCCTCGTAGTTGAATGGATACAATACCTCCCTCCGAAGGAGGCGGTACAGGTTCGATTCCTGTCGAGGACACCAATATCAAACTTTCCGATTTTTGCCCGACCGATTCGGCCGCGCGAAGCGCGGAAAGGTATGGAAACACTGGCTCGCCGCGCACG
>MGIQ01000023.1:652-1332 GCA_001793825.1 Candidatus Wolfebacteria bacterium RIFCSPLOWO2_01_FULL_38_11 | reverse complement strand
TTGTAGCGACTTTTATCCAGTTTTGGAAGGGTTCGAGCCAATCATTCTGCTTTTGTTCAATCCGCGCCATTTTCTCGTCCAGCGACTTCTTTTCCAAAAGGAGTTTTGATTTTTCTTCACGATAAATTTCCCTTTCAATATCTTGCTCTAAATAGCCGCCCAGAAGTCGCTGGAGCTTGGTTTGTATGGCGCGGATTTGATTTTGAGATTCAAGAACAAAAGCAGAAACGGATTGGGCGGATACCGCCTTATCTTTTTCTGCCATTTCCAAGAGTTTTTCCGCCCAATCCGCACGCAAAGAAACTTTTTGAATAAGAGATGATAACTGCCGATCTAATTCTTCCTCGCGGGTATATGGTTGCGAACATTTGATTTTCTTCTTGGTACAGCGATAGTAAATATGTCCTTTCTGTTTTTCGGCAGTTATCATCATCCCACATTCGGCGCACTCTATAAGTCCGCAAAACGCTTGCGGTTCATTCTTTTGCTTATGTCTTGGTTTGCCTCGTTGTTTTAAAATTTCTTGCGCCGAATCAAAAAGTTTCTTTGTGATGATTGGCTCGTACTTTCCCTCGTGGAGCTCACCGCCATATTTGAATAACCCAGTGTAAAACGGATTGGAAAGGATAAAAGTCGCCCTCGTCTTGTGGATTCTCTTTCCGCCGCGGGATAGTATCCCG
>MGIQ01000023.1:0-639 GCA_001793825.1 Candidatus Wolfebacteria bacterium RIFCSPLOWO2_01_FULL_38_11 | reverse complement strand
AGTCCGAGACATCTTCAAGCCGAGCGTTGCCATTGGCGTAAAATTCAAAAACTGCTTTGATAATTTTTGCTTTCTTTCTATCAACTACAATACTTTTCATTCTCACATCGTTTATGTATCCAATGGGCGCAACGCTCGGATATTCACCTCTACGGACTTTTTGTCGCAAACCCCTCTTGGTGTTTTCGGAAAGAGAATCCACATAGTATTTGCTTTGCCCAAAAGCGATATTCAACATAAATTTTCCCTGCGGTGTTGGCTCAAACCAGAATTGAGGAAATTTCAACGCCGCAATACGCCCGCAATCAATGAAGTAAATTATTTGTCCACCGTCTACAGAATTGCGCGCTAACCGATCGGGATGCCAAGCCAAAATTCCATCCGCCTCGTCATGTTCAATTCTTTTCAGCATTTCGCCGAATATCGGGCGGCCCGGAATTTTGGCGGACTGTTTTTCCACAAATTCTTCTACCACATCAAGGTCATTTTGCTTGGCAAAGGCGCGCAATTCTGTGATCTGCGCCTCTATGCTCAAAACTTGTTTATCTTCCACATCAGTGGACTTGCGGGCGTAGAGGAAAAATTTATGTTGTTCCATATTCATAGTTTTATTGGGCAAAGCAAATACTTAAAATCGCA
>MGIQ01000022.1:20335-23365 GCA_001793825.1 Candidatus Wolfebacteria bacterium RIFCSPLOWO2_01_FULL_38_11 | reverse complement strand
TTAATTAAATTTTCCCTTAAAGCTTCGCATTTTATTCCTTCGTCGTCATTTCTAAAAACATCGGCTAATTCAAGCCCGCCGGTTATTGGCTCAACTTTTTCCGTATTAATTTCCTTTAGTTTATTAAAATATTCTAAAATTTCTTCCAAGTCCTTGACCATTTTCTCCTCTTTTTTTTCCTCTAAATCGATTCGCGCCAATTCTGCCAAATGCTGCAGAGTTTTTTTATTGATTATTTTTTTCTCCATTATTTTTTAGATTTTTTTGTTTTTTTTAATTCATTTTCGATCCTTTCCAATTGCAATTGAATATCTTTAAGAACTCCCAATTCTTTTTTTAAAACATCCATTTCAGTTTCAATCTCCGATTCTGTCCGCTCTTCTATTTTTTTCTCTTGTTTAATGCCGGAAAGAATAATTGAATGGCCGATAAAAAATGAAACGAAAAGCCCGGTTACCAGAAGAATGGCGATGCTGATGATAATTGATACTGGTCCGCTTAAAAAAGGAATTTTATCGGCCGTTTGCCAAACTCCTCTCCAAAAAAGGACAATGCCAATACCCCCGATGATGGCATAAATTATCGGCTGTCGGCTTAAAATCGCTCTTGTTTTATCTTCTATTTTGTCTAATATTCTTAAAATTTTTCTCATTATTTATAATAATTTAAATTAAATAATAAATCCGACTTTTTCTTTTGCTTCCAAAAGGGTTTTATTGGCGATTTTACTCGCTTTAGTTTTTGAATTTTCTAATATTTTCTCCAATAAATTCTTATTTTTTGATAATTCTTTATATTTTTTTTGGATCGGCGTTAATTTAGCTATTAAAAGTTCTGTTAATTCTTCTTTAAATTCCGCATAGCTTTTCTCTCGAAATTCTATTTCTAATTGGCCAAATGTTTTTTCCGAAAAAGCCGCGTAAATATCCAGCATATTGGCGATAGCCGGTTTGTTTTCCCTATCATATTTAATTTCTTTTCCCGAATCAGTTACCGCTGATTTTATCTTTTTTCTTATTATTTCCGGAGAATCCAATAAAGCAATATAATTATTTGGATTTTTCGCTGATTTTGACATTTTTTTATTTGGATTATCTAATCCCATAATACGACTTGTTATTTTATCTGATAATGCTTCTGGAATAATGAAAGTTTCCCCGAATTTAGAATTAAATTTTTTTGCTATTGCTCTGGCAAATTCTAAATGCTGAAATTGGTCTTCCCCAACCGGCACCACATTGGTTTTATAAAGCAAAATATCAGCCGCCTGAAGCACTGGATAATTTAATAAACCCGCCAAAGCTCCGGCTCTGTCTTTTTTCTCTTTAAATTGGGTCATTCGTTCCAACTCCCCCAATGGAGTAATAGTATTTAAAATCCAGGCCAATTCTGTATGCGCCGGAATTTGCGACTGAATAAATAAAGTTGATTTTTTTGGGTCAATTCCGCAAGCTAAAAGCAAAGCAACAATTTCTAATGTTTTCTCTTTAAATTCTTTCGGCTCTCGCGGAATGGTAATCGCATGCAAATCAGCGACCATTATAAATGTCTCGTAATTATCCTGAATTTCAACCCATTTTTTTATCGCCCCCAAGTAATTTCCGATATGAGGCACTCCGGTTGGCTGAATTCCGCTTAAAAATACTGGTTTTGGCATTTCAGAATTATAATACAAAAATCTAGAAATTTAAATGATTTTAAAAAGATAATCAAAACTTATTTCAATAAATCAATAAATTGCTTTTCATCAATGATTTTCACTCCTAACCGCTTCGCTTTTTTCAATTTTGAACCCGGCTCATTCCCCGCCACGACATAATCGGTTTTTTTGCTCACTGATTCAGAAACATCCCCGCCTAATTCCCTGATTTTTTCTTTTACTTCATCACGGCTCATTATCTGCAAACTTCCGGTCAAAACAAATGTTTTCCCTTTTAGTGATTGAGTTTTTAAGTTCTTAAGTTTTTTAGTTTCTATCTGAATCCCGACCTTATCCAATTTTTCCAAAAAATGTATATTTCTTTTGCCGTGAAACCAATTATAAATGCTTTGAGCCACTTTCGGCCCGATATCGCGGATTTTTTGCAAATCTTCCAATGACAAGCCTTTATATTTTCTGATTAATTCTTTTATTGATGAAACTGGATATTCTTTTGCCAAAAGCAAAGCTGTTTCTTCTCCAATATGCAAAATTCCCAAGCTGTAAATAAAACGTTCCAAACTAATTGTTTTATGAGACCCGATCTCACGGATTATATTTTGAGCTGATTTCTCTCCAAATCTTTCCAAAACAGCAATATCTCCTTCTTCCAGTTCAAAAATGTCGCTTGCATCGGAAATCAATCCTTCGTCCAAAAATCGGTCGATTATTTTCCCTCCCAAGCCCCTTATATCAAAAGCCATTCGAGATACAAAGTGCCTTAAAGATTGCCTATTTCTTGCCCCGCATTGCTCATTAGAACAGCGATAAATAGCTCCTTCACGAATCACCCTAGAACTGTCAATCGGGCAATTTAAAGGCATTTTAAACGCTTTTTCCTTGCCAGTGCGCATTTCCGCTAAAACCTTGGTTATTTGAGGAATAACATCGCCTGCTCGACTAACAATTACTGTATCGCCGATTTTTAGTCCCAATCTTTCAATCTGGTCAAAATTATGCAAAGTCGCATGCATTATTCGGATGCCGCCCAATTCAATCGGCTTTAGAATCGCCACTGGCGTCAAAGTGCCTGTTCTTCCCACTTGCACTTTAATCCCTTCCACAATGGTCGTAGTTTCTTTGGCGGAGAATTTATAAGCTATTGCCGCTCTCGGCGCCTTGCCGATAACTCCCGCCGCTTCAAACGCATTATTTTCATTTACAATCACAACTACGCCGTCAATTTCATAAGGTAATTTTTCCCGATGTTTCTCCCAATAATTTCTGAATTCAAAAACTTCTCCCAAAGAATGGACTAATTTATTATGGCTGTTTGTTTTAAATCCGAAAGCTTTAAGCAATAAATGCTCTTCTTTGTGATTTTTTTGTCC
>MGIQ01000022.1:16063-20321 GCA_001793825.1 Candidatus Wolfebacteria bacterium RIFCSPLOWO2_01_FULL_38_11 | reverse complement strand
TCCAATTTTCTATTGGCGGTAATTTTCGGATTTAATTGGCGCACAGATCCGGCCGCCATATTTCTGGGATTCGCGAATATTCTCAATTCTTTTCTTTCCTGTTCTTTATTTACTTCATCAAATTCTTTTTTGTTGATAAAAACCTCTCCGCGGATAATTAAACGATGAGGATTTAGAATATAGGATTTAGGATTTAGATTAAAATTTTTAACATTTTTTTCAACTTCTTCTGGTTCTAAAATTTTCAAAGGAATTGCTTCAATAGTTTTTAAATTTTCAGTGATATTTTCGCCGATTAATCCATCGCCTCTTGTTGAACCCTCGATTAAAACGCCGTTTTCATAAACAAGTTCAATTGCCAGGCCGTCAATCTTAAGTTCAGAGTAAAAATCGTTTTTAATTTTATATTTAAGATAATTTTCCACTCTTTCCAGCCAATCTTCCATATCTTGTTCGGAAAAAGCGTCGTTAAAAGAAAGCATTGGCGCGCTATGGCTGACTTTTTTGAATGCTTCAAGCGGCTTTCCGCCGATCCTTTGTGTCGGCGAATCAGCTGTAATTAATTCCGGAAATTTCTGCTCAAGGTCATACAACTCTTTTTTTAAAGAATCCAAAGCCGTGTCAGAAATTAAAGATTGATTAAGAACATGATAAGCATAACGATAACGGTCTATTTCTTTTTTTAATTTTTCGATTCGTTTTTCTGCTTCTTGTTTATTCATAATTTCCCTAAATTCCTTAAAATTATAACAAAAAACCCGGATATTGGACATCCGGATTTTTAAAATAGTTATATTTGTCTTAAAGAGTCATCATAAAAGCTCGTTTGGTTTTATTGGAAGCGCCGATTGATTTTATGTAAAAGGTTCCCCCGCTGTCGGTGGAGGTGCTGGTTAAAACCGATGTTTTAGGATCATCAAAATTCAAAGCGCTGCAATTAATATTGGCTGATTTGGCATAATTGTAGAACTCGCACTCGATACCGCTATCAGCCGCCAATACGGCTTTGGTGGAATCAATGGCATTAGACGCCATTCTGATTCTTTGAATCATCAGATGGCCGGAAATAGAGGTAAAAACCAAAATACCGGTGCCAATCAGCAAAACCGCTAAAAGCATTACTTGCCCCGAACTTTGTCCAATGGCTTGTTCTTTGGAATTTTTGGTTTTTCGATTTTGACGCATTTTTCCGGCTGTTATTTAATTACTTGAAATTTAGGTATTATTCCCGCCTTAACCAGCCAAGGAACAACCAAAAAATAAGCAATGGCACTCCAGATAATCGCCCAAACAATTATAATAATTCCTTCTTTTCGGCGCTCTTTTTCGGTTAGCATAGTGATGCCGTAAATGATGCCGGCTAAAATATTTAAAACAGCTATCACAATGCCGACCCAAAACCATTTGTCTTTAAGATTTAATCCGCTGTTTGTTTGTGATGTTTGAAATTGTTCGTCCATAATGAAAATTATATTTTATTCGACCTTAAAATTTAAATTTTATTGCGGCGGCACTTCTTTAATGGTTGAAGTTCCGGTTTTTCCGATATTTACGGTACTGCTGACATTTATTTGTCCATCCAATCCTTTGCAGTTTAAGGTGAAATTTGTTGTTTCAGACGGCCTGACTTCACGCGAGCCGCTGGCGCATTGGCTCTGGTTGGAACAAATATTGCCAACACTATTATCAATTGAACAAGAATCAGCGTACTGACAAGACCAGCTAAGTTTAGATGTCTCAGGCAGGTTAATCGCCGTTGGATTGGCAGTAAACGAGCAAGTCGGGTATTGCCAAACCGTCACCGAAACATCGTCGTCGGGAACCGGCTCACTGACATCAACGGGTGTGCAGCTAGCGGCAAAATTATAAGTTTTTCCTTGGCCGGGATTAGCCGTGCCTCTTGAAAGATCTCCCAAACTCTCCGTGCCAGTGGCGGATTTATCACCGCTCCAATCTCCGGAAGCAGTGCAGCCTGAGACGGCAAAAGAGGTCCAGCTTAAATCAACCTTGGTGTTTGGTTGATATAAAGTTAATGGCCCGTCGCTATTATTAGCTTTAAGGTCGAGCGACGCTGACGGACAAACGCCGGTTTGATACGGCCCCAAAATACCATTGCCGAAATCAGTGTTGTTTGGTTGTGGAAATTTAATTTCGGAAAAACCGCTTTTGGTTGAAAGAAATTTATTATCTCCGTCAACATTATAACTTCTGCCTGAAAAAATTTCTTCTCCCGTATATGGCCCTAAAACTTTGGTAACATAAGCAATGTAAGAATCTTCCGGAGCAGTGGTATCGGTAAATCTGCAGATATTGTTAGTGTCACACATTGTTGAATAATCGCTTTGAGCCAAAGCAGTTGATTCAGAGGATTTATAATAAATAGTGCTTCCCGGCGTGTATGAAGTATAACCCCCGCCATAATCATCAACTTTATACCCCCCGTTCATCGATATAAAACCATTGCCAATATTTTTTTGAATATCATTTATAAACCAGTTGCTTAATTGCTCTTGGCTGGCGCTAACCGGAAGAGTAAAACGATATATGTTTATTTTTCGATTGCTTTCGTCAACTTCTGCAAAAACAGGCGGATATTCCTTAATTTTTGTCTGTCCTTGGATAAAGCCGGAGTAGTCAGGATAATAAGCTGTGCCGGAAAGCAGCGCTTTCGCCTCATCATAAGCTAATAAACCCACAACCGGGAGTTGTTGGCTGGTCCTACTTTTAGTTTTGTATACATTAGAAAGGTCAGTATAACTGGGTTGGCCATTGGGTAATGTGTAATAGTAAGATTTGCTCGGATCCAGCTGATTAACATTATCAATAATTTTTTCCTGATAAGTAGTGCCGGGAAAATTATAAAAAGTGGATGGTATCTGATAAGAACAGCCCATATTCTGAGAGCTGACAATAACCGCTCCGCTACCGCTGCTGTCACAGCCGGGAATAACAACGTTATTTTGGTTATAAACAACGCATTGAGCTATGCCAATGCCAATAGTCGGACCAGCAACAAGAAGAGTCAAGCCGGCCATAATGCCAGAGAAAGCTCCGGGAGTAACAAAAGGAAGTACCACAGAAAGACCAACACCCCAGGTAACTACAGTCACTACCACGGCTACAACAGCCGCTACTATAAAATTAACTACACTTCCAGCACTGGCTGTTTGCGCCGATAAAGAATAAATCCCAATTGTCAAAATCAAGAATAAAATAAAGAATTTATTTCGGAACATACCCATATCATCATAATAATATTTTGAGGCAGATAAAACAATAAAGATTCTGTGGATAACATAAAAAGAAGATCCCGACTATTTGTCGGGATCTTTCACAAAGTCTTTCTTTAGCTCTTTGGCTATCTCCGGAGCAATGTATTTCCGAATCGCGTATTTCGGAGTAAGAGTCAGATCCGAAAACGCTACATCCTTAATTTCAAAGGACATAAGAAGAGTATCATCGCGATAAATTTCCACATAAGCTTTGATATAGCCCCCTGTCCCTAAACTCATAGAGTGCCGAAGATTTCCAATCTTTGTTTTTATAACTAGCGATCCGTCGGCCGGCTTCTCAAGAACCGTAAAACCGGCTTCTACAAGTTCTTTTTTCAGATACTCGCTGTATATTTTGTTAATTTCGTCGGCATATTCAGCGGAAGCCGGTTCAATGAAGTATTTTGATGAATCAGAAAACTGTCTTATCATCTCATACATTCCCCCGCCCACAAGTCCAAGGCCGGCCAAAGGCGGAAAAGGAACTCCAAGTCCAAGGGCTCCAGCCACTGATCCCTTATACTGGGTTTTATCAAATACTTCGGCATTCTCGGTGAAAGTTTCAGTTATCGCCGGAAACGGTTCTGGAGCAAAAACCTGTTTTCTGTGCACAAGATTCGACGAGCAACCGGTTATCACTAACACGGAAAAAAGCAATATCAGAAGATTCTTTGTCCTCATCTTGCCTCCTCTTGAAATAGTTTTATAAAAACGGTTTGTTTCTCTCTTTATTAATTTTTTAAATTAAACTCTGTGATAAATTATACTTATTAATTTAAACTTGTCAAATTAATGAAAATGCCTGATTAATTTGATAAGATAAATAAAATAAATGATGCTTTTTGCTTTATCATCGGCGATTTTGGGAATTTTGGCGTTTCTGCCTTTTGGCTTTTTCTGGCTTTTTGGCTTTGTTTTTTTAATTCCTCTTTTTGTTTTTTTTATTAAAGAGGAAAAATTATGGCGGCTTATTCTTGGAACTTTTG
>MGIQ01000022.1:15500-16056 GCA_001793825.1 Candidatus Wolfebacteria bacterium RIFCSPLOWO2_01_FULL_38_11 | reverse complement strand
CCACGGGCACTGTTTATTTCACTTTTGAGCCGATTATCTGGATTTCCTCCATTTTTATTTTTCTCGGCTTGCCGATTTCCGTATTCGCGGTTAAAAAAATTATTAAGAAAACGCCGTTTGGCCAATTGGGCAATCGGCTTCTTTTTATTTTGCCGATTCTCTGGACTTTATTTGACCATCTTCAAGCGCGCTACTCTTTACTGCCCACTTATCTGATGACAGCTGGAAATATTTTCGGCTCTTCCCCGTTTGCCGGTTTGGCAAATTTCACAGGATTGCTGTCTTTAACTTTTTTCGCCGCTGTCATAAACAGCGTGGCGGCTTTATTGATAATCGGATTTCTAAAAGAAAAACAACTTATTTTAAAATTTCCGAAATTCAAATTTTATCTCCCGATTATTTTTATTTTGCTTTTTTCGCTTATCGCCGCTTGGTGGATTTCTCAATCACAGCTTCAGAAAAACAAAATCGCTTATGATAATTTTACGGATTTTATTAGAATCGCCGTCGTCTCAACAAGAAGAAATTTTAGTTCCCCCGATTTTTTTCAATTGAA
>MGIQ01000022.1:0-15471 GCA_001793825.1 Candidatus Wolfebacteria bacterium RIFCSPLOWO2_01_FULL_38_11 | reverse complement strand
AACGCGAATTATTAGGCAAAAAAAACAATTTTGATTTTCTTATTTTGCCGGAAGACATTCTGGACAAATCAATTATCAGCGCGAACGATGCTGTCGGAAACAGCCAAGATGATTCTCTTTATGTTATTGAAAATCTTGCCAAAGAATTGAATAAAAAAACAATCGCCACTTTGGATACTGTAAGTGGAGAAAAACGATACAATTCCGCCGTTCTTTTTGATGAAAACGGAAACATTGCCGATGTTTATCACAAAAGGCGCCTGACATTTATGGGCGAATATTGGCCGTTTGATTGGCAGCCGTTTTATCTGAACTGGCTTAAAAAATTTAATCCAGAGTCGAAAAATTACGCGATTTTTAACCCTCAAAAACAATATGTCAAGGGCGAAATGAAAATTTTATCGTTTGATTATAACAAAAAGATTCAATTCGCCTCTCCTATTTGTCTGGAAATTCATTATCCGAACGACTTAAAAAAAATGAAAGAGAGCGGCGCTAAATTTTTAATTAATCCAACCAGCAATCGCTGGATAGATATCGGCGCAAACCACTTCCTGTATTTGACAAATAATTTAAGGAAAATCGAATCCATTTGGCTGAAAACGCCGATTGTTTCATCTGGCGTCATAGATTCCGCGGGGATTTTTACTCCCGGCGGAAAAATAAATTCGGATTATTTTGAGAGTTCTGATAACTACGTTTTATTTATAGGTGAAATCAGATATTGATTCTTAAATTTTTAAGAATAAAAAAGCCGGATTATCGAATAATCGAAAATCCGGCTGGCGATTCACAAAAGTCACCAAGCGAAAGTCCGTCTGTAGATTTTATGAGACGGTACGACAAGATTACTATCGCTGTCAAAAACCCGAAAGGGATCATTTATTTCAAGAGTGTCCGTATTGAGAAAAATGATTTTGATTTTTTCTATAGTGGTACTGGAGGAATTGATAATATCAATGGCTCCAATGCCCCAATAGATGACAATAGAATCATTTTCTACTCTGTAAGAAATATCCTTACTAAGAACAACTCCTTTAATGTGGGTATAAATACCGTCATTGCTTTCCGCAATAACGAATTTATATCCGGTTTTGCCATCAGTGGAAAACATTAGATAACAAACCGCAGTTTCCCCCTTATTAGTTTCCCCTTCCCATCGCCAGATGCCGATGATACCTTCTTTGTAGTTGAGGTTTTGTTCTTTATTATTCTTCTTCGCACTATCCTTTGATAAAGAAATAACTGACGCTTCGCTGGCAACGGCCATAAGACAAACAATCAAAAAAAGAGCAAAAACAGCAACTATAAAAAATCTTTTCATCCTTTTCATCTGTTCCTCCTTTTATTAATCAAGCAATTTTGTAATGATTTCGCCTTATTTATATATGAAGAACTGCTGTTTATAAAATAAATCTTTTACTTTTAAATGTCAATTAAAAGTTATTCTATTCTTCGGCTGCTGACAGTGGTTTGGATATTTATGGAAATGCCGCTTTTCTTAACAATCGGCTCATTGCTGGTTATTGAAAGGCCTAAAGTGATTCTCGGCGGATAACTAGTGTCGCCGCTGCCGCAATTATCAAGAAGAATATTGGTATCAAGATTTTTACCGCAAATCTGCATATTTAAAATGGTTATTTTCACATTATCGGCCGAGAGCGGCTGATAAGTAAACCAGCTATCAGCGGCATCCGAACAATCGCCGCTACCCGGGCCGGAAATCGAAGAAATTCCTTTTTCTATCGAAGAAGAAGCGTTATTTAGACGATATCGGATAACTTGATCTTTGGCATTAACAAACTGAATTTTTTCCTTGGAAATTTCGCAAAAATTATAGCCGGTTCTTATCTCGCGCGCCATCTGCTCTAAGGTTAATCCCATATTGTCATTAGCGGCCATCAGCGCCACGATTATCCTTTGATTGCGGTTAATGTTTATAAATGCCCCCACGGCAATAGATATCAAAACAACAAATAAACTCATGGCAACAATAAGTTCCACGATGGTAAATCCCTTTTGAAAAATTAACGGATTAATTGTTTTTTTCATTATTTATTGTTAAAAAAATGATCTTCTAAATTTATTTCGAATTTCGCGTTGCCGCGGCCGGTCCAGCTGACAATTGAATTAACTTTCATCTCATTTATGTTGATAAAATCGACTTTAATGGTTCTTTTAAATGGACTTGGGTTGCCGCTTTGATAACCATACAAGCCGGAAGCAGAATCAAATAAAATTGGCTGGCCTGAATCAGATTTTAAAGCCGCGCTTTGATAATCAATTTCGAAATTTCCGTTTGTAAATCCCAAATTCCAGGGGTTGCTTTTAAAAAAATTGGCGTCTATCAGATTTTTAACCGTTTCAATGCCTTCCATTGCCAGATAATTGGCAATGAAATGGTCGCTGACAACAGAATTTAAAGATATGGAATTTGAAATCAGACTTAAAGTTCCGAAAAAACCGAGGGTTAAAAGAGATATGGCTATCATCACTTCAACAAGAAGATAACCTTTTTTATTTTTTAGTTTTGAGGTCTGTATTTTAAATTTCATTTTCATTGGGAAGTAATTTGGCCAAAATTATTAACTTTAATTATTGCGCTTGCCGTATCGTCAATGGTCGCGACCTCTATTAAGCCGTAAACAATCCCGTTGTCGCCGTCAATATAAACCGTCGGATCCGGCGGCATAAAAATAATATCACCGAAATTGGAATTATCGGCGTTAATTAATTTGTTGAATTTGACCGCAAGGTCTAATTTTTCTTTTTGGCCAAAAATTTCGTCTTTTGAAGAGGGGTTTACCAAAGGATCGGTGTAAATAAAATCTATATCCGAGCAAGTTGGATTACTACTCGGCGATTCTTCTTTAAAAATAAAATATGTAATCGGCATTTCAAAATGAACGCCATAGCCGCAAGGCACGGTTTGATCGTTAAAAGTATTGATGGCTAAAGATTTCGCTTTTTGAAGATTAGTAATTATTTTTTGCTGTTCTTTGAATAAAATCAATTGGCGTTCGGCAGTCCGCCCGTAAAACACAAGACCAACCGACAAAATTGCGATAATACCGATAACAACCAACAGTTCCACGATCGTGAATCCTTTTTCGCCGTTTTTCTTGTTCATTATCGAATTATACCAAATAATTTAAAGTAAGAGTCAATCATTTGAAATCCAATAAAAAAAACTAAAACCGAAGCCATTATCATAAACGGGCCGAAAGGAACGGCGTCTTTCATATTTTTCCGCCCTTTTATCAAAAGCGGCGCGACGAAAATGGAGCCGATAATAAACGATAAGGCGATTATCATAATTATATCCGGCCAACCGAAAATAAGCCCTAAAGCGCCAACCAGCTTAAAATCTCCCCATCCCATTGCCCGGCCGCGAGTTAAGATGATAACAAGGCCGAAAAACGCCATTCCCAAAAAAGCGGCAAAAAAATGATTTAACCAGATACTTTCGCGAAATCCGAAAATCGCCGCGTAATGTCCCAGAAACGAACCGGTAATAAATCCAAAATTTCCGATTTTTTGATTAAGCGCAATTAAAATAATTCCCAATGATCCCAAAACCAGATTTATTAAATCGGGAATAATATAATGATGAAAATCTATTATTGAAAGCAAAAGAAATAATATAAAAATTAACAGCCAAGAGCCAATAACCAAAAACTGTAAAAACTGGTTATAAATTATAAATTGCAAACTATTAACCGAAACAAACGGCACAAAAACAAAAATCAACCCGCTTAAAAATTCAACAAGCGGATATTGCAAAGATAATCGCTTGCCGCAATTCCTGCATCGGCCTTTTTGAATAATAAAACTTAAAAGCGGTATGAGTTCATACCACTTTAGAGTTTCTCGGCAATGCGGGCAACGCGAACGACCGCCGATAATTTTTAAATCCAACAATTTCCGGCCCGGCTCATATCTTAAAGAAACGACATTTAAAAAACTGCCGACTGCCAAACCGAAAAAAAATAAAATAAAATATGTCATAACCAATCTTTCAGACCT
Organism: Candidatus Wolfebacteria bacterium RIFCSPLOWO2_01_FULL_38_11; assembly: GCA_001793825.1. Classification (GTDB taxonomy): domain Bacteria; phylum Patescibacteriota; class Minisyncoccia; order UBA6257; family UBA9933; genus GWC1-37-10. The sequence goes on along the minus strand of MGIQ01000022.1, from coordinate 11,445 downwards.
TAGAACCTGATGCAAAACACCGGATCTTCGCAATCAACGCCGAAAACATTCCCATCTACTTCTGTCTGTTCTTTAAGTGATGAATGATCGCTTGTTGAGAATCTGGCGCCTAAAACATAGCTCTGAAAATCGCTTTTATCAATGCCATAATCATACTTATTTCCCGAAATAGGGTCATTGGGAATCGCGGTTACCCCGACCCCGGCATTAATTAACGTTGTTTGCAAATCGCTCCAAGTCGACACGTTGGGATAAGCTCGATTTTTTGTATAATAAATTTCCAAATAACTTTGCATTTTTTGAAGGTCGGAAATCCTTCTTGAATCATACGCTCCCGCTCTAAAACCTCTTAAACCTACCAAGAACACCGATGCTAAAATTGCAATAATAGCGACAACAATCAGCATTTCAATAAGAGTAAAACCTTTTTTCATTTTATTTGTTTCTAATTTTTAATTAATTCAATTAATTCGACCGTTTATAATAATTTTACATTGTTTTGAATCCTTGCGCCAGATTGAATATTGGAAGAAGAACAGCGGCAAACAGCAATCCGACAAAAATTCCGACAATGCTTATCAAAATCGGCTGAATCAATTCGCTTAAATTATCAAGTGTGTTATTGACTTCCCGGGAATAAAAAACGGAAATTTTTGAAAGCATTTGATTAAGGCGGCCCGTAGCCTCTCCAACAGCCACCATCTGGCCGACCAATGCCGGAAAATAATATTCGTTCTGAGACAGCAAAGAAGAAAGCATTTCTCCCGCTCTTACTTTTTCGGCTATTTCATGGAGAATGTCGCGATAAATGATATTGCCGATATTGTGGCTGGTAATTTCAATCGCCTGCGTTGCCGGAATGCCTCCGCTAATTAAAACGCTTAACGACTCAGCGAATCTGGCCACATAAATTTTTTTAAATAATTCGCCAAAAACCGGAATTTTAACAATTATCTCGTTTGCCACATTCTTGCCTTCCTTTGATTTCAAGTAATCCGTAATCAAAATCGCGCCCAATACAACCATAATAATGATTATCCACCACCAAGCAATTACAAATGTTCCGGCGCTAAGAAATATTTTAGTAATGATTGGCAGTTGAACATTTGATTCCGCGAAAACCGGAATCAATTTGGGGAAAACAAAAACCAGAAGGAAAATAGCCACTATCACAAACAAACTGATAACAAACAGCGGATAAATAAGGGCGCTTTTTATTTTTGACTGCCAACTCACTTCTTTTTCGAGATAATCAGCTAAAAAATTCAAAGCACTATCGAGCCGTCCGGTAATTTCCGCTGAACGAATCATATTTACATAAAACTCGTTAAAAACCGGCTGCCGATCCATTGCTTGAGATAAAGACAATCCAGCCGCCACGTCAGAAGATATTTCATGGACCGCTTCTTTTAAAATCTGGTTGTGAGTTTGTCTGAATAAATTTTTAATCGCATCGCCCAAAGGAACGCTTGCCTCAAGCAGTGTGGCAAATTGCCTTGTAAATACCATTAAGTCCACCAATCTTACCCGATTAAAAAATCTTAATAATCCATCAAGCCAGTGTTTGGTTTCTGACCCTTCTATGCTTAAAATGAAAAGATTGTGCCCTCCCAAAATATTTCCGGCAGTTTCCTGATTTACTGCCTCAACAAAACCCGTTTGCAGTTCCCCTTCTTTTGTTCTGGCTGTATATTTAAATTTCATATTTCAGCTTATTATTAGCTTTTTGGTTTAATAGCGGTTTTGCCGTTTAGCTATCAAGCTGTCCAGCTATCCAGCTATCAGACTATCAAGCTATCAAATAAATTTAACTTCTGTCCACCAATATTCTCAACTCCGAAGGATTTAAAGAATATATTTCCGCTTTTTCCAGAGAAATTTCTTTTTGCTTTACTAAATTAGCCAAGGAATGGTTTAGAGTAATCATTCCCTCTTGAGAACTGGTCTCGATAACTAAGTCAATCTGATAAGCTTTTTTCTCTCTAATAAGATTGCGCACTGCTGGGTTGCTTATCATAATTTCGCAAGCCGGTATACGGCCGCCATCGACTTTTGGAATTAAACGTTCGGAAATAATCCCCACCAAAGTCGCCGCCAATTGAGAAGCGATTTGCCCCTGCTGAACTGCCGGAAAGCTGTCAATTATTCTATCAATTGTTTGAGAAGCGGAATTTGTGTGAAGAGTTGAAAAAACCAAATGTCCTGTCTCTGCCGCCGTAAGCGCCGTGGCAATTGAATCCGCATCTCTCATTTCACCAATCATAATAACATCTGGATCCTGCCGCAAAACTGATCTTAACGCTCTGTTAAAATCAATTGTGTCTTTTTCTACTTCTCTTTGCGAAACAATGCTTTTATCCTGGGAAAAAACATATTCAATTGGATCTTCAATTGTAATAATATGCTCCATCCGGCTATGGTTTATTTCATCAAGCAAAGCCGCTAATGTTGTTGATTTTCCGTGCCCAGCCGGTCCCACTACCAAAAAAAACCCTTGAGAAAGCTTGGTAAAATCATGTAATATTGGAGGCAAAGACAATTCTTCAATGCTTTTGATTTGCGAAGGAATAAGCCTCAACGCAGCCGCCATATGTCCCTTTGTATAAAAAACATTGACTCTGAATCTCGCCTTATCTTCAAAAGCATAAGCAAAATCAATTTCTTTTTCTCTTAAAAATTTTTCCTTCTGTTCTTTGGTCAAAAGCGCGAAAACTAATTCTTCGGCGCTCTCTGGAGTTAATATAGGTTCTTTTTGCAGCGGAATTAAAGAACCGTCAATTCTTATAGACGGCCTCCTCCCGACTGCCAGATGCAAATCAGAGGCATTTTGCTGCGCAGTTGTTAATAATAATTCTTCAAGTTTTTGTTTGTAATCCATCATTAATTTAGTCTATTAGCTCTTTAGCTTGCTAGCGGCTTCGCCGTTTAGCTATCAAGCTGTCCGGCTTATTCAGCTATCAAGCTATCCGGCTATCAAGCTGTCAAACTATTAAGCTATCAAGCTAATAAGCTCTTACATTTTATCACATTTCTGTTGTTTCCCTCAATACTTCTTCGATTGATACGATTCCGTCAAGCGCCTTTAAAATTCCGTCTTGCCGCAAATTCATCATTCCCTGCCTTTTAGCTTCTTCTAAAATTTTCAATTCATTCGGCTCACGGCTCATAATTTCCTTTAATTCATTGGTTACTTCCAAAACTTCAAATAACGCTATCCGTCCAATAACTCCTTTATTTTTACAAGCCGGACATCCTTTTGCGTGATATATTTTATAAGAATCTCCGGTATTTTTTCCGATTACATCTTTCGGCAAAACAGCCAAATTCTTTTTTATTATTTCATTGATTTCCAAAGATGCGTTTTCCGCAATTTTGCATTTTTGACAGAGTTTTAAGACCAAACGTTGAGCAATCATCAAATTCAAAGATGAAGGCAGTAAGAAAGATTCAACTTTCATATCAACCAATCTTGGAATAACTCCTGCGGCGTTATTGGTATGCAAAGTTGAAAGCACGATGTGCCCCGTTAAAGCCGCGTGAATTGCCAAAGCCGCTGTTTCACTGTCTCGAATCTCTCCTACCATAATCACGTCCGGATCTTGTCTTAATATTTGCCGCAGTCCGGAAGCGAAATCATATCCGATTTCCGGACGCACCTGCGACTGATTTAAACCGTCAATAAAATATTCCACCGGGTCTTCCAGGCTGACAATATTAACGTCTTCTTTGTTAAAATTCTGCATTATTGCGTATAGAGTCGTTGTTTTTCCGGAACCAGTCGGTCCGGTTATCAAAATCATTCCATAAGGCTCTTTCGCTGATTTTCTTAAAATCTCTAAATTTTTTCCCACTAACCCCAGTTCTTCCAATCCTCTTAAACCGACATTTGGGTCAAGAACTCTGATTGCCATTTTTTCTCCGACTGGAGTTGGAAAAGTCGCCACTCTAAAATCAATATCTCTTCCCAAGAGCACGGTTCTAAACCGGCCATCTTGGGGGATCCGGGTTTCATCAATTTTTAAATTGGAAAGCACTTTAAGGCGGGAAATTATCGGTTGATGAAGCTCTAGTGGAATTGAAGAAGTTTCCTGAAGTTCTCCGTCAATTCTAAATCTGATTCTGGCCCGATTGCGTTGCGGCTCAATATGAATATCCGAAGCTTTTTGCCAAACCGCTTCTTTTAAAGTTTCCGCGACAATTTTTATTATCGGAGCTTCTTCTGAAGCGGAAACCGTGGAAACTTCTTCAAGTTGCACTATTCGCTGAGTTGAAATTTTAGTTGAATCAAGATTGAGCGATTTTACAGCTTCTTCAATTCCGCTGCGATAAGGCGAAAATCTTCTCAAAGCCGCTTCCCAAACAGAAGGAACAATTAAATAAACTCCTAAATTGACTCTCAATTGCTTAGCAACGAATTTCAGCGCCTCTTGAGCTTTTGAGTCATCGGGGTTGACCATTCCTACGACCAGCATATCTCCGGTTTGGTTAATCGGTACTGCTTTATAATTTTTAACCGTTTCTTTCGGAATAAGATTTAAAACATCGTCTCCGATTTCATCAAAATTAATTTTTTTAAAAGGAACTCCTAAAATTAAGCTTTTAACATTGGCAAGCTTTTCTTCATCAATAAGCCGCCTTTCGTAAATTAAATCTTCCACGGTTTTTCTTGCTAAAGCGGCTTCGTTTGATATTTTTTTTGCGGTTTCATCCGAAAGTAAATTTTGCTTGACTAATTCTTGGATTAAATTTTTATTTTCCATATTCTTCTTATGGCAAGAATCTGCTAAAAGGATTTTTATTTGAAGCCGGTTCTGGCTCGATAGGCGTCACATAAATTTTCAAATCTTTTAGGGCCGGACTATCAAGCACTTCCCCTGGATTAAATTTAATTTTTATGGTTTCTTTCATTTTTCCCAAATTTGACGGCACAACGACATTAATAGAACTCGGATTGATAAAAAACAAATAATAAGCCGCCACGCCGATGATTGCGAAAATTGCCATCACTACTAAAACGGCAAACCAATTTATTATTCTTTTCTCTTCCTCTATTACAATAGCCATAATGTTTATTGATTAGTTTGGTAATATGTATCAATCGACCCGGTAAATAGCAATAACGGCGTAGCTGATTGGCCCTCAATTTTAAAATCAGCCGCATTGGAAATCATTATATTTGTCTCAATGCCTTTCAAAAAAGACTTAAAATTTTCATAAGTTCCGGAAAATCTTGCGCTTATTCTCAATGTGCCGATATCTTTCACCAAATCGTCGCTTGAATTGTTTTTGGCCGAAATTATCGTCAAAGGTTTAATCGTCAAAGTCTGAATTTCCAAATTATTAAGCTTCGCGATCCCTATCACCTGGCCTAACGCATAAGGCGCGTTAAGTTCTGAAGGTAAAATAATCGAGAGTTGATTCTGCAATTCTCCGGAATTTTGATATTGCTCTAAAATGTTTTGAAACTGATTATTAAGAGATTCATAAGTGGCATATGTTTCCGACAAGCCGATTTCTTTCGTTTTTAAATTATAAATTTCCCCGTAAAGCGGTTTTATAAAATACGAATAAATCGTCACTGAAACAATTAATAAAGAAACCGATATTAGAATTACCAATGCCCTTTTTGATGATCCTTTCATAATTTAGAAGAAATTGTTTTTAAAAATTATTCTAAGGCTGAATTTTATCTCTCTTAAACCTTTTCCCAAGTCGCTTAAGCTGGAATTTTCCAGAAAAACTTTTTCCACTGCGTCTGTTTTTTCCATCAGCGTAAGCTGTTTTACCAAAGTTTCATAATTAGGCGCCGTGCCTTCTATTTTTACCTCGCGTTCGGAAAGATTCAAAGACAAACTTTTATAATTAACATTGGAATAAGTGTTGTTTTCAATAAAATTAAAAAAATCACCAATACTTTTTCTTTTCTCAAACAAGTTTTTGATGTTTGTAAATTGGGAATAAAGCCCGATTATTTTTTCCTGCTGGTCTTCATCAACTGATTGGCTTAAATTTGAAATCTTCTGCTCCAAGTTCTTTATTTGGGAATTTAAATATGGTTTAAATCCAAACATCATTCCAAAATAAACGACTACTGCCAAAATGAAAATAATAGTCATTAAAACCAAAAGCCGCCATGGCCAGCCAACCGCCAAATTTTCTCCTTTTTTAAGTTGTTCTTCAAGAAGAGATTGGGTGTACATACAAATTGTCCGAAACTAAGCTATTTTAAAAATTAAGACAGATTTTTTACTCCTAATCCTATCGCTACCGCAAGCTCCGGTCCCAATTCCCGGGAAACCAGCTGAATACTTGAAGGGTAATTTACTTGTAAGAATGAATTTCCAATCACCGTCGGAATGCCAATTTGATTTTCAAAATATTCAGTAATGCCTATTAAATTTGCGCCGCCGCCGGAAATTATCACTCGTTCAATCTTTCTCTTGTAATTATTTTCATAGCGATTTTTCGCGCCTATCAATTCTTTAATTATAACATCGAGATATGGTTGAGGCAATGTGGATAACTCAAAATCCGCGCCGCCGGTTTTCAATCCTTTCTGTTTTTTTAATTCTTCTGCCCGCCGCGTGCTTATTCCCAGCCCATTGGCAATCGCTTGCGTCAAAGAAGCGCCGGCAAAATCTGTAAAATTATTTAATTTTAAAAATCCGCTATCGGAAATGATGATATTTGTGGAACGCGCGCCGATATCAACTATTAAAGTAGGCGTTGGATCATTGGCAACCAATGACCTGATCAACGCCAGCCCTTCAATCTCCAAAGCTTTTAATTTTAACCCCGCCAATTTAAAAATATTTTGATATTTGATGATAATTTCCTTGGGAATGGAAATAAATAGAATTTGCTGCTTTTTTCCCGTCTCATCCTCCCGCTCGCCGATTTTTATCCAATCAATCGCCACCTCCTCGATTGGCAAAGGGATATGCTGTTTTATCTGAAACGGCATTGTTTTTATCATATCAACTTCGGACATAATCGGCATTTCTATTAAAGTTGTAAAAGAAGAAAATGAAGGAATCGAGGCAACCGCTTCTTTTGTCTTAAAATTAGATTTTTTTACTAATTCAGCAAGCAATTTTGCCGTTTCATCTTCCACAATCTTCAAAGAATTTGCCTGAATGGCGCTGTTTGGTCTGCTTAAATGGCTGTAAGTTTTTAAAATCCCGTAATTTTTTAATCTTGGTTTTGGCGAAGATTGAACAATTTCCGCCGCTTTAATTGAAGCGGTTCCGATGTCAACGCCCAATATGGAATTCGTCCCCAAAAAAGATTTTAGAATATTGAACATGGTCGTTTATTGAATCTTTAATTATTTAACGGCTGACTGCTAATTTTATATAATTATATAATGTATCTGTCATTAATCAAAGTAAAAAATTTAATTTTAGAAATTTTATTTCCTTCTCTTTGTCTCAATTGTAAAAAATACCTTCCTCAAAACGAAATTCTTTGCCAGTTTTGCCTTGATTCAATTAGATTAAACACGGCGCTTGTTTGCCCAATCTGCCGTAAACGCCTTCCGGAAAATAAGTCCTGCCGCCACGGCAAAAAATATTTTTACTTTTTAGCGGCAGCCGGAAATTATTCGGACCCGATTCTGCAAAACTTAATCCATTATTTTAAATATAAAAATTTCCAAAATCTGGCTCCGTTTTTGGTCGAGCTATTGATTAAATATCTAAACTCCCCAAATCTTAAATTCCATATTCTAAATTCTAAACCGATTGTAATCCCCGTCCCTCTCCATCATTCTCGCGAAAAACAGCGTGGCTACAACCAGTCAAAGCTTATTGCGGAAATTCTTTCTAAAAAATTAAATTTTCAATTGATTGAAGCCGTCAAACGAACAAAAAACAACAAACCCCAAGCCAATCTTAAAAATATTGAAAAAAGGGTGGAAAACGTAAAAAATTGTTTTGAAATTCCATATCCCGAATTGATAAAAAACAAAAATATTCTTCTTGTTGACGATGTATATACGTCCGGCGCTACAATGAACGAAATGGTTAAAATCCTAAAAGAAAACGGCGCAAGAAGAATCATTGCGGCGGTAATCGCAAAAGCGTAACGCCTTATTTATAAGAAATTTAAGCATTGTAATGAACGGATAGAATTTTTACGTTCCGAAGCGCCTGCGAGTAAGAAAAGATTTTCTGCGCGATATGTTGTTAAAAATGTAAATAATGCTGGAAAATTTTACACTCTTATTCCAAATGAATTTCCTTTTCAAATTCTTCCAATTTTCTTTTAAGCAATGGATGTTCTTTTAATTTCATATCATCTCCCAATAATTTTTGAGCCGCTTCTCGGCTTGATTTTACCAAATCGGGATTTTGAATCGCTTTCATGCTTAAATCCGGATAACCGGTTTGCGATTGCCCTAAAAATTCCCCCGGTCCGCGAATCTCCAAATCCTTTTCCGCCAATTCAAATCCGTTTTTTGCCTCAACAATTGAATAAAGCCGCCGATATGTCTCTTTAGATAACGAATCCGTGAAAAGAAAACAAAAAGATTGATGCTCTCCCCTGCCGACTCTTCCGCGAAATTGATAAAGCTGAGCTAAGCCAAATCTGTCTGCTCCTTCAATCATCATAATCGCCGCATTCGGAACATCAACACCCACTTCAATCACTGAAGTCGAAACTAAAATGTCAATTTTTTTATCCTTAAAATCATTCATTATCTGATTTTTCTCCTTTTGTTTCATTTTTCCGTGAAGCATTTTCACCTTTAAATCGGGAAAAATCTTTTTCTCGAGTTTTTCATATTCTTCTTTAACCGCCTTCACGTCCAAATTAATAAAAGATTTATAACTGGCCGCCGCGGCCTCTTGCTCATTATCGGTTGTTCGTTCAATCCTTGGACAAACCACGAACGTCTGTCTTCCTTTTTTTACTTGCCCGCGAATAAAAGCGTATGCTTTATCGCGGTTTGACGGCGCGACAACCTTGGTGATTATCGGCTTCCTGTTTTTCGGCAATTCGTCGATAATCGATAAATCCAAATCTCCGAAAATCGTCAAAGTCAAAGTCCGCGGAATCGGAGTTGCCGACATGCTTAAAAAATGCGACGAAAAATCGGATTTTTCATTTTTCAATAATTCCGCTCTTTGCCGGACTCCGAACCGATGCTGCTCATCGATAATTACCAAAGATAATTCGCCAAATTTAATATTTTTTTGGATTAATGAATGAGTGCCGAAAACTATTTTAATTTCCCCGGAACTGATTTTTTTAAGCAATTCCGTTTTTTTGATTTCGCTTTCCAGTCCATCTCCGTAAAAAATCTTCGTTTCTTTTGAAGTAATCAATCCAACGCCGCCGGAAAAATCGGAAAAAAATTTCTGGAAAGTGAAATAATGCTGTCTTGCTAAAATTTCCGTCGGCGCCATAAAAGCCGTCTGTTTCCCGGCCTTGGCAGACACCAAAGCCGCGATTGCCGCCACAATTGTTTTACCTGATCCAACATCCCCTTGAAGTAATCTATTCATTGGATGAAATTTTGCCATGTCCTGCAAAATTTCCCACAGGGATTTTTTCTGGGATAAAGTGAGTTCAAAAGGCAATTTTTCCAAAAGTTTCCTGATAAAATCAATGTCTTCCTTAAAAGCAATTGCTTTTTGCTGTCCAATCTTAAGTTTTGTCTGTAAATTGATCAAATTAAGCAAAAACAAATCCTCAAAAGCGAATCTTTTTTTTGCCGATTTTGCTTCTCCTGATTCTTTCGGAAAATGAATACTGTTTAATGCCTCGTTAATTTCCGGAAAATTATTCTCTTTTAAAATATTTTCAGGCAAAAATTCCTCAGCGATTTCCAAGTTTTCCAAAATAGGCTTTATTAAATATCTAAAGCCTTTTGAGGTTAATCCTTTGGTTTCCGGATAAATCGGCACTATTCGGCCGGTATGTTTAGTATCAAATTGCTGGCCGCCAGTAAGCTCGGCATCTTCTGAAATAAATTGTTGATTAACAATTTCATAAACCGGATGAGACATTATTAATCCTTCCTTAGAATTCTCAGTTATTTTTCCAGCTAAATTAATAAATTTCCCTTTTTTTATAATCGGCAAAAGATAACGGCCATTAAACCAGATTGCTTTAATCGAACCGGTGTCATCGGCAACTAATGCTTCTAAAATAAACATTCTCCGCTTCCATGTCCGCTTCAGCTTAACCTGCTTAATTATGCCGGAAACAGTTGCCCGCTGGTTTATTTTTAAATCGGAAATTTTAATGATTTTCGAGAAATCTTCATAGCGCGTAGGAAAATGCCAAAGCAAATCTTTAACAATTTTAATATTTAATTTTTTCAATCGCTCAATAAATCTCGGCCCAATGCCTTTTACCTCCTCAAGTTGATTGGAAAGTTCAATCATTAGTGGAATTATAACATAAAAAAACAGCCCATCTGCTTGGCAAAAAATGGGCTGTTATATTTATTAAGCATGTTCTGCTAAATAAAATCGACATTTAAAACACAACTGATGAAACTCACCCCGCTTGCAATTAACAAATAAAACGAGATGTAGATGTCTGGAAATTTAATAAAACCAAACGCATATTCGGTGTTTAGAAGGACTACCGTCAAAGAAGTCAAAACACTTAATGTTAACCTGAAATTCCTGTTCCTTAAAAACCTTTTTGAGCAAACCAGCAGAATAAAAAATGCGTCCGTAAAAAGCATTGTTAAACTCAACCAATACAAAAAATCCTTCATTTTTTATCTCCTTTTTTTGTTGTTAAATCCGATAACTAATTTTTATTTAAGATAAAAATAGGAAATTGTCAATGTTTTGGTGCGCCCGCGAGGAATCGAACCTCGATCTTAGGTTCCGCAAACCCACACTCTATCCATTGAGCTACGGGCGCAAGCTACAAAACTATATCAAATAATCAAAACCCAATCAATTTTATCAATGAATCAACTAATGAACCCGGATGTTCCTCCTTTGGCAAAAAATTTAAAAGGAAACTTTCAATTTTTTCTTCGTCCTTTAAATAAAAATTTAGTTTGATAAAAGGATAAAATCTTGAATTAGTTTTAAAAATCAATTCTTTGTATTCATCGCTTTCATTGGCGCTTTCATGAATATCAAAACTTTTCAAATCTTTTAGAGAATAAAATTTCTCATTGCTGCCGTCGGGTAATCCTATTGAAATACCCTTTTCGCTAATCTTAAACTCCCAAATTACAGGAAATCTTTTTGCCATAATATTTACCACAAAAACCGCGATTGCGATAAAAATAGCGAATAAAAAATTCTCCTGCCAAATGGATATCCCGATTAAAATTATTCCGATTATTATACTCAACCAATGCCAGGAAATATCTTTCGGATTATATTCGCTCTCTGGCGCCTGCCAAATAATGGAAGTTTCCGGCAATTTTTGTTTTTTTTCTAAATTTTCTGATGGCATAAAATGCGG
>MGIQ01000021.1:938-5437 GCA_001793825.1 Candidatus Wolfebacteria bacterium RIFCSPLOWO2_01_FULL_38_11 | reverse complement strand
AAAGTATTATGAAAATTATAAAATCTATCATTATTTCGTTTTTATTTATTCCCGTTTTGGTTTTTGCCCAAAATCAAGTAGTATTGCCCAACGCAGGTTTGACCCCAGAAAGCTCTTTTTATTTTTTTGATAAACTTGGCGAAGCGTTACAAGAGTTCTTTACTTTTAATCCAGAAGGTAAAGCTCGTCTTCAAATCACTTTTGCCGCTGAGCGTATCGCCGAAATTAAGATTATTTTGGAAACGAAAGGCGTGAGCGCCAAAGGATTGGAAGTGGCTCAATCTCGGCTTCAGGCAAACATTGCCAGAGCCGCCGGTATTGTTGAAGACGAAAAATCCAAAGGAAAAGATGTAAGTAGGCTCGCTAAAGAACTTGATGATGAGTTTGAGAAACCAAAATCAGCGCTTGCGGATAGTTTCAAAGCCGAAAAACGAGTGTTAGAAGCAAAAGAGCATGAGCTCAAAGCAAAAATTCGCGAGGCAAGACGAGCTGGCGATACTGCCCAAGTTGAAGCATTAGTAAAGGAGCTCGGCGAGATAAAAGCCCAAAAAGAACTCTTGGAACTCAAAGAAGAAGAGCAGGAAGAAGCATTAGAACAGGAAGAAGAAAAGATTGAGAGGGAGATGGATAAAAAAGAGGACGCCGAAAAAGCCATAAAAGAAGCTGAGGAGGAAAAGCAAGAAGTATTAGACGAAGCTGCCGAGGATGGGGTGAGCGTTCCAACAGAGGCGTTTGAAAAATTTGACCGGCTTCTTGCCCAAGCCAAAGAACTCTTTTCTAAAGAGAACTATGTTGGCGCGAAACAACTGGCTAAGCAGGCGGAAGACGCCCTTGAAAAAGTAGAGGATGCAATCGATGATTTGGATGAAGCCAAAGAAGAGGAAGAGGAACTGAAAGAAGAACAAGAAGAACGAATGAAAGAGGGGGGTGAAAAAGAAGCCGAGCGCTTAGAAAAAGAACGAGAGAGGGCCGAGGAGGCGGCTCGCAGAGCAGAAGAAAAACTTCGTGAGGCCGGTAACGACTAAGAGGTTTATTGCTAAACAGATATAAATAAGCATTAATTTTTATAGGGATAATTTTTTAAGCTTGAAATTTAAATCAAAATAAGTAATAATTAAGATAGAAATATAAAAATTAGCGCAAAAGGAGGCAAGACATGCCAAGCATAGCGAGTCGCCTTTTGGGCGACGATAGAATAATTCAGATATACAAGAAATATAATTTAACTGATCAAGATAAAAAAGTTGTTGAGGATATTTTGGAAGAATGGGACAAGTATGTTGATGACAATGCTGAAAGAGCAGAAATTTTTTTGGAAAAAACAAAAAATATGCCAAATCATCTTGATATTCTTCAGGCGACACTCAATATCAACGCGGAGTTTGAGAGTAAAATGATGGAACTTGAAGAAGAAAACAATAAAGATATACATTAAAAAGCGGCCTGGATTTAAAGACCGCTTTTTTTATTGGCGCATAATTAAAACTATTTCATCAATCGGTGGGCGATTATTTCCAAAAGTGTTCCGGCTCCAGCCAAGGCAAGGACAAAAATTACATACCAGCTGAAAAGAGTCCAAAAATAGAAAATGGATGCATAATTTTTGGAAAATAGAAGATCAAAATATGAAGATGACGGAAATGGTGAGCTTTATGAAAAACATGGCGCTTTTGGGAGCTGATTTGATGTTTTTGGCAATTAGCGAACCATGGGCATTGAGCTGGATGATTTAAAAAATTAAATTTATTTTAAATAAAAAAGCCTTGGTGTTTCATACCAAGGCTTCTTAATTTTCCAAGCGCCAGAGATTTATTCAATGAGAACTGGGTCGTTAATTTTAGACCACTTAAAGAGTTTTTCTGCGTCAGAATTTAAGAGACGAATACAACCGCGGGAAGCCGGTTTGCCGGGCAACGATTGCTGGTGCAGGAAATAACCGGCTGCGGAGATATTGATAGCATATGGCATTGGCTGGCTGTATCTTTTTGAGCGGTATTTTCGCGATTTCCAGAGAACTTTGAATTCGCCTTTCGGAGTTTTGTATTTTGATTTGCCGGAAGAAATCGGCCCCCAGAAAACAAGACGTCCTTTTTCATAAGCCCCGAAGAATTGGTTTGCAAGGGAAATGTAGATTAACCGCTCGCTTCTTTTACTGCAGACATTTGTCGGCAAGGGAGTGAATTTTCGAGCTCTTTCCATATTAACTGGAATGAAGATGATTTTATTTAACGGAAGATGTTCCTCATCAATTTTGTTAATCTGCATAATAATTTTCCATTGACTTTTGGGCACTATTTTTGAAAGCGTGTCTCCGGCTTTAGTGAGATGGGGTATGAATCCAACTGGCGGCTCCTGGGAAAAACAATAGTTAAAATTGTTAAGGAACAAAAAAACAAGCAGAATATAAACTTTTCTCATGTTATCTCCTTGTTTATTTGAGTTCTTTTTATATTTTATCACATTTTCTTTTTTTGTAAATTATTTTATCCAATATCCAATATCAATATATTGACAAACCACAATATTTATGATAGAGTTTTTATTAGGTTTTTTACAAAAAAATTTTTCAAAAGGAGATTGCTATGAAAGGAATTGCGCTCAGAACAACAGAAACAAAGATTCAGAATGGCTATGAGGTGATGACGGCTATTTTAGATTTCAAGGGCATTGAATATGTCCTTGAGATGATTAAATCCGTCAAGGCTCCGGAGGGGGCGTCTTTTCTTGTGACTAAGGTGAGAGTCGGGAATAAACTGCTTTGGTCTTTTAAGAACGAGCAGTTTAGGGGTTTTGCGAGGTTTGAGGAGATAATGGGCATACCCATCATCTGTTTATTCAGTAGTGACTGGAAAGAAATCAAGCGGATTATCCCGCTTGAGGATCTGCATAATTCCCAGCGGATAATGATAGCCGGAGAAATGCAGACCGTAACCTCTCGCGACATCCTTGAGATTTTAGAAATGAAGCAAGGTCTGGCGGATAAACTCAAGGTCAAGGTTAAATTCTCGGAAAACGAGAAAACGGCGCTTGTATTTATGCGCCGCAAGGAAGAGGAAAAAGAAGAATTAGCTCGTCAAGAAAAGAAGAAGGTCCACGAGGAGAAGATTGCCCGCATCATAAATAGGCCGCAGGTTTCCGGCTATGACGAGAACGGTTTTAAGAAATACGGTTATCCTGTCGTGGGCGATGAGTGGCAGTTATTGCCTTCGGGCATTTTTGTCGTTGTTGTTGAATCATACAACAATGAGACCGGCGAGTGCGGGGAGCTGATAGAAGCTTTTGAGGTTAAAAGAGGAAAAGGCGGAAAACTGGAGAAGAAAAATACTTCAAAGGTTTTCAGGAAACCGGTTAAGGCGGAATCAGCGGTTCTGGAAGGCCGGTTCGCGCTCTTCGAGATTAATGGAACCTTGAAGGAGGTGGTCGTCTATCAGGACATGGCAGATGTTCATACTGCGAACAAGGCCGGACTGAATGGCGGAATGCTTGTCACAACAGAGGTAAAAGACGAAAAAGGCCGCCATCAGATCTATTCCGTTGCAGATGGAGAAATTAAGCCCGTCTGCCACGCGAGTCCGTTAGTGTAGATCATCGTAGATCTCCTTTATATCGACCCCTTTAGTTTTCTTTGCGGGAACGCATTGAAATCTAAAGGGGTTTTTTTATTGATTGCGATATTTTTATTTTTTTATTTATGATAAAATTAAAAGATAAACGTGAAATTTTTTTCAAAGCAAAATAAAAAAAGACGGGAAGAGGGACAACTTTTAATGGAAATATTGATTACCATTACCGTGGTGGCGGTGGTGGCGGGAATCGGGTCGCAGTTAATTGTGGGAAGTTTAAGGAGCAATAAATTTTCCAATGAAAGAAACGCGGCTTTGGGATTAGTGGAAGAAACCTTTGAAGCAGTAAGAAATTCTTCTTCGGAAAGATGGCAAAATATTTATGATTTAACAAAAGATACGGCACAATATTATCCGCAGCAATCAAGCGGCAAATGGCAAATAGCCGCAGGGACAGAAAATATTGTTGTCAATGGAATTACTTATACTCGTTATTTTGCTATTTCCAATGTTAGCCGTGATACTTCAAGCAGAAATATTGAGAATACTTATAATTCGGCCAATAACGACCCTTCAACTCAAAAAATTACTACAACAGTCAGCTGGCCGGATGCGGAGCCGATGATTTCAAGCGAATATATTACAAGATGGAGAAATAAAGCGTGTTTGCAAACTGATTGGCAATCAGTCGGTTCCGGCACAAGCACTTGTCCGGCAAATAATTACGGCTCGGCCAGCAATATTACCACCGGAAATAATTTACAACTTTGTGCCGGAGGATGCTAAAAACTTTTGATTTTATTTTAAATGATGAAATTATCAAAGTGGTGCGGGAATGAATAATTGCGCTGTTGTTAAAATATTATTAAATTATTTAAGTTATTATATTAAATCGTTAAATTCGGAATTTTCCTGTATATTTTCGTCAAATTTACG
>MGIQ01000021.1:0-882 GCA_001793825.1 Candidatus Wolfebacteria bacterium RIFCSPLOWO2_01_FULL_38_11 | reverse complement strand
TGACGAAAATAATTTGGATAGTAAAATAAATTAAATACGTAGAATAAGTCAAATACTAAAATAAAAAATATAGTAAATTAAGTAATTATGAATAAATTTTTTATTATTTTATTGATGGAAAAACCTTTTATTCTTGCTATCACTAGTGATAGCAAGAATAAAAGGAAGAATTATATGATAGAATGAGGACATTATAATTAATTTTATGGAAAGTTTTTCTAATTTTAAATCAAGAAAAGAATGGGAAGAATTTATCTGGCAAAAATTTACTGAAAGGCTTAAAAACACCAAAACATCAGAGCAATTAAAAGAAATTTTAGAAAGCGTTTTGGGTAGTCGCGAGAAAAATTTTATGATTAAGAGACTGATCGCAATTGCTTTAATTAGCCAAAATAAAACCTATCGTGAAATTGGGGAAATTATATGGCTTTCGCCGAACACAATCAGTTCAGTGAAAAAAAATTTATTTAGAAAATCCATTTATAGCGGCTATAAAAAATCCGATATTAAATTTGACAAAAATAATAAGAAAAAAATATCTAAAAAAGAATGGGCAGATGCCGCTTTAGATTTATTAAATTTATTTGATCGTATTCCATTGCCGCCAATGGGCAAGGGCCGTTGGCGATTTTTAGACATGGATTATCAAGATAGAATAAAATATGGCAGAAAACGATAATTATTTTTACTATCATTAGTGATAGCAAGAGAAAATTAAAAGATAAGATTGGTAATGTCGGGGATGAATGAAAATTAAGATTAGGAATGATGGGGATGAATAAAAATAACGATGAATATTCTTGCTATCATTAGTGATAGCAAGAATAAGAAGAGAACGATATAAATGCAAAAAATAATACAAAAAATAAATGCAAAAAGATA
>MGIQ01000020.1:26299-35964 GCA_001793825.1 Candidatus Wolfebacteria bacterium RIFCSPLOWO2_01_FULL_38_11 | reverse complement strand
CAATATGGGCAATAATGCCGATATTTCTGTATTTCTCAAGAGGATATTGACGCATAAAAATTCTTAGCGGGCAAAGTGGGCAAACGCGCGATTTGCTTCAGCCATTCTATGAGTATCTTGTTTTTTCTTAATGGCTGCGCCTTCGTTTTTGAAAGCTAAAATAAGTTCTTCGGATAATTTCTTTGCCATTGGTTTTCCTTTTTTGGATTTAGCCGCGTTAATTATCCAATTACAGGCCAAGAAAAATTTCCTTTCCGGCCGCACTTCTCTCGGCACTTGATAATTGGCGCCGCCCACTCTCTTGGAAACCACTTCTAAAGTCGGCGAAGCATTGGCAATCGCTTTTTCAAAAACAGCAAGCGGATCTTCTTTGGTTTCTTTCTTGATATTTTCCAAAGATTCATAAATCACTTTTTCCGCCACTGACTTTTTCCCTCTTTCCATTAAATAATTGACAAATCTACTAAGAGCAACGCTGTTATATTGAAAATCAGGATTATGTTCTTTTTTGAATTTCTTTTGTTTTCTCATTGTCCCGTTTATTGTTTAGGTTTTTTTACTCCGTATTTGCTTCTTTCTTGTTTTCTGCCGTCAACGCCTGTGGTATCCAAAACGCCGCGCACAATATGGTATCTTACGCCCGGCAAATCTTTCACTCTGCCGCCTCTAATTACCACTACTGAGTGTTCTTGCAAGGTATGGCCGACTCCGGGAATATAAGCCGTCACCTCAGAGCCATTGCTCAATCTTACTCTCGCCACTTTCCGCAAAGCCGAGTTCGGCTTTTTCGGAGTTGTGGTAAAAACTTTTACGCAAACGCCCCTTTTAAACGGAGAAGTTGAATAAACCGGTTTGTTTAAAATCGTATTAAAATAAAACCCCATGGCAGGAGATTTCGATTTCTTTCTCGTTCTTTTTCTTCCTTTTTTAATTAATTGATGGATTGTCGGCATGCCGATTATGTATAAATTTTCGAGTCTGCAGATAATGAAAATTTATCTACAGAGTCGAGCACAATTTTGTTAATTCGCTTCGCTTATACAAAATTGGGAATTAAAAATGACTTCGCAAAGTCAATCAAAATATTAACAAAATAATAATGTATTTGTCAACACAAACAATTCTCTTAACCTCTATTCTACATCAACATTCCGCTCCCTAAAAATCTGTAAATAAAACCGATTAAAGGTATTAAAAATTGAAAGCCAAAAAAGATAAAAAACAGCAAAATAAAAAATCCGTAACGCTCAAGCATTATCTGAAAATTTTCCGTACTCCTCGGCAAAACCATGAAAAGCACTTTAGAGCCGTCGAGCGGAGGAATGGGCAATAAATTGAAAATTCCCAAAGCAATATTAATCAAAATAATTATATCTATAAAAATAAAAAGCGATGCGCTGGCTAATCCGAAAATCATCAACAATTTTGCCAACAAGCCGAAAACTATTGCCAGGGAAAAATTGCTTGCCGGTCCGGCCAGTCCAATTAATCCGCTGTCTCTTCTCGGGTTTCTTAGATATAGCGGATTAAATGGCACTGGTTTAGCCCAACCAAATAAAACCGGACTTTTAATCAAAAACAGCGCAAGAGGCAACAAGAACGACCCAAAAAAATCCAAATGTTTTATCGGATTTAAAGTAAGCCTACCGGCGTCTTTAGCAGTCGAATCCCCCAATTTATAAGCCACTGCGCCATGGGAAACTTCATGGATAATAACGGAAAACAAAAGCACAATTAATTGAAAAACTAAAATCAAAATCTGATCCATTTCTAAATAATATCAAAATTACCTTAAAAAATAAACGTTGTGATATTTAATCGGGGTGCCGAGAATCGAACTCGGACTACATGCACCCCATGCATGCGTACTACCACTATACTACACCCCGAAAATTTTAGTGCTGGGCCATGCGTGCACACTACCATTATGATACAGCCCGATGCGATAAAAAAAGCCACTATTTATTTAATGGCTTTACTTTTTCTTTTTATGACTGCTTTTAATGCATTTTGTGCAAGCCAAAATACGCTTGCCATTTTCCGGCCGAAACCACTGAAGATTGGGATATTTTCTTGTTTTTGGAGTCGGATTATAATTACCACGCAGTTTTTTCCTCCCTGCTCGCATTATTGAACCCTTCTCGCAAATTTGGCATTGACGCATAATTTTCCAATATTAAACAAATTTAAATATTTTGTAAATACCTGTATTTAATTATAAAAGCCCACTCTACTAAGAATAGGCTCTTGCAAGAGCCCTGACTGTTGGATTTTCCCGGCTTTCACCAGGTGGATAGACTCAATCTCGGTTATGACGCCGAAATACTGTTGCCTTTCCCTTTTTAAATCCTTGATCCGGAAATCACAGTCAAAGCTCATTGTGTATTATACATCAAAAAATCCAAAAAAACAATACTTATTCAAAAATTTCTCCTTCCTTAAACCAAAGTTCTATTTCCAATCTTGCTTCCTCAGCCGTGCCAGAGGCATGAACTAAATTTCTCACCGCTTTTTTCTGCAAATTCGCCACCAAAGGCGATTCCAGCGAATAATCTCCTCTGATCGTGCCGGGTTGCGCTTCATTCGGATAAGTCGCGCCAACCATTTTTCTGACAACTTCAACGGCATTAAAGCCTTTTAGAATCATCGCCACCACAACGCCTTCGGTTAAAAAATCAACATTCCATTTTTGAATTAATCTTCCCATCTCGCTATTGCTTAATTTGCCCAATTCCTCGCCCGGGTCAAAACCGATTTTCTGATAAAATTCTTTTACTTTTTTACCGACCTTCTCAAACCACTCTTCATTATAACCATAATGTTTGGTTGCCACCTTTTCATCGATTTTTACCGCCTTTAACGCCGCGATTTTTAATCCGACTTTTTCGAAACGGCTGATAATTTCTCCGACTAATCCTCTTTTTGCGCCGTCCGGCTTAATAACGACCAAAGTTTTTTCTTCGTTAAATTCCATAGTAATAAAATATATTCTATTTCTTCTTAAAAATCAAAATTTCTCCGTCGCTAACTGATAATTTAACAGTTCCGTCAACATCAGTCCTGAATATTTTCGAACCAACTGCCAATAAATTGCTCAGGGCTTTTTCCGTTGGATGGCCGTAATTGTTCTTGCCAACTTCAATAACGGAGATTTCCGGAGTCGCTTCTTCCAGAAATAATTCACTTGAAGAAAACTTTGAGCCGTGATGCGCTACTTTCAAAACATCTGCGTCCATATCAAAATTTTTTAATAAATAATTTTCAACTTTTATTCCGATATCGCCTGTAAAGAGCGCTTTTAATCCGTTGCTTTCCAATTTCATCACTAAAGAAGTATCGTTTAATTCCTTGCTTTTTAATAACTCTTCCGATGGAGAAATTATTTCTAATTTACTATTCTGATATCTTATTTTATCGCCGCCAACTAAGGCGATTAAAGGCACGCCCCTCTCGCTTAAAACATCTTTTAAATCTCTGAAAGCCAAAATTTCTCCTTCTCGTCCATTGTAAATGAAAATACCCGCTTTATACCTATTCAAAACGTCGATTAGTCCTGCGAAATGGTCATATTGCGGATGACTCATCACTACTAAATCAATATATCTCTCAGTCGACCCTAAAATATAATCCAATTCTTTGACAACTTTATTATTCGGCCCGCCGTCAATCAAAATTTTGACATTGCCGGGCAAAACAACCAATTGGCTGTCTCCCTGACCGACATCCAGAAAATAAATTTCCGATTTATCCCCTGATTTGCCAAAAATAATTTTCTGCCAGACAAAAACATCAAAAACAGCCAAAAAAATAAGAAAAACAATCAAACTGTTTTTGTTAAACATTCTAAATCCTTTTTCCCGATTCTTCCCAGTTAATGGCTTTCATAAACGCTTCAATGTATTCCGCTTTCTTCAGTCCAAAATCAATCATGTAAGCGTGTTCAAAAACATCCATCACTAAAATCGGCTTGGCGCCGGAAAAATGCCCGACATCATGTTCGTTAATCCAAACATTAAACATTCTGTTTGCCAAGGAGTCATAATATAAAACCACCCAGCCAATGCCCCGCATTGTTCCCATTGATTTAAAATCTTTTTCCCATAATTCATAGCTTCCCCACTCTTTTTCTATTTTCTTGAATAATTCCGAATTTTTATCAACAACGCTTTTCTCCTTTGCTAAATTTCCAAAATACAATTCATGAAGCCGCATGCCATTAAATTCCCAGCCCAATCTTCTGTTTAATTCCCCAAATTCCGGCGTCCCGAATTTCCCCTCTTTTTCCATTGCCACTAATGTCTCGTCTAATTTATTAAAATTATTCACATACCCCTGATAAAGAGTAAAATGATTTTTTAATAATTGTTCACTTAAACCGCTAATGCCTAATAAATGATTAAAGTTTTTTGCTTCGTAAGCCATTTATCTATTATACTAATAGAAATGGCTATTGACAAAGATTATCTGAAAATAATTAAAGAAAGAGCTAAAACATCCCATGTTTACAAAAGATTCCAGCTTATCGGCCTTTTAATTGCCCAACTTTTAAATGACGAAAAACATAAATCGCTCTATATTATGCTGGCCAAAAAGCATCATAGCGACGACCTGCTTCATATGGCCAAAGACATCTCGGAAAGAAAAAATATTGAAAATAAAGGAGCTTATTTTATGAAAGTGCTGATGAAAACCCACCCCTACTTATTGAAAAGCTCCAAACCAAAAACTCCAAAATCTAAAAAAACAAAGATTATAAAATAAATTAAATGAAAATATTAACAATTGCCAATAAAAAAGAAGAGAAAATCCTCCGAAAGAAAACCGCTGATTTTGACCCTGCCCTTTTAAAAGATAAAAAAAGGCGGGGAGAAATAGATGAAATCCTTAAAAAAATAAAAGAAACAATGGTTAAAGCCAATGGCGTCGGCCTTGCCGCCAATCAAATCGGCTTAGATATGCAAGTTTTTATAGCTAGAATTCCGGAATTGGAAAAAGAAGAAATCATCGACTGGAATTTTTATGTTATTTTCAATCCCAAAATAACAGAATTTTCCAAAGAAAAAAATATTGACGAAGAAGGCTGTTTAAGCGTGCCTGGAATTTACGGCTCTGTGGAACGATTTAGTAAAATCATTATTGCGGGCCAGGATAAAAATGGCAAAAAAATTAAATTTAAAGCCGATGGATTGCTTTCCAGAATTTTCCAGCATGAAATAGACCATTTAAACGGGATACTTTTTATAGATAAAGCAAAAAATCTTCACAAAGCGGAAATTGTTAAAAATTTATAAAAATGAAATTTATTTTCTTCGGCACTCCTGATTTTGCCGCCATTATTTTGGAAAAATTAATTAATTCCGGATATGTCCCAAAAGCCGTTGTTTGCAATCCCGATAAACCAGTTGGCAGAAAAAAAATAATCACTCCCCCGCCGGTGAAAGTATTAATCATGAAGCATGAAATATGGAACATTCCCGTATTGCAGCCCGAAAAATTAGATAAAAGTTTTATGCTTCAGGTTTCAAGTTCTATAACTGATATATTCATTGTTGCCGCCTATGCCAACATTATTCCCAAAGAAATTTTAAATATTCCCAAACTCGGGACAATCGGCATTCATCCTTCGCTTCTGCCTAAATATCGCGGCGCCACGCCGATTCAAACCGCAATCTTAAACAACGACCAAGAAACCGGCACTACTCTTTTTTTAATGGATGAAAAATTAGACCACGGCGCTATTATAGCGAATTCAGAATTCAGAATTCAGAATTCAGAATGGAATTATGAAGCATTAATGAAAAAGTTAGCTAATTTGAGCGCGGATTTACTCATTAAAACTTTACCTGATTTTATTGCCGGCAAAATCACTCCCCTGCCGCAAGATGAATCTCTTGCCACATTTACAAAAAAATTTAAAACCGAAGACGCTTTTATTAAACCCGAAGATTTAAAGCAAGCTGAAATTTCTGGCGGCTCGCTTGCTTTAGAAATTGAAAGAAAAATCCGGGCTTTTAATCCAGAACCCGGCGCTTATACTACTATAGAAAACAAAAGAACTAAATTATTGGAAGCTAAAATAATAAACAATAAACTCAAATTGACTAAAATCCAAACCGAAGGAAAAACTCCAACCGTATTAAACTAAACAAAAAAGCCCTAAATGGGCTTTTTTGTTTTTCTAATCAGAAAATTAACTAATAATCTATCTTACTACAACAATTACTTCGCTTAATTCATCGTACATTGAATTAATTGTAACTCTCCTTGTGGTTCCGTCATAAAGAACCGTATATCCTGACGCGCTGGAAGTTCCACTAGTCGGATCTAAAGGCATAATGGAAACATAAGTAGGAACTATACAATTTTCAATATCATAGCCTGCAGTACCCATCTCTGTTGTTGATGTTGGCAATGAGCCAGCCGCGCAAGTAAAGTTTCCTTTATTGTCAGCCATATTCTGGCCAATGGCGTTTAAAATTGTGTTAACATGGCTCCATCTCTGGGTGTTTCTTGCTTGCGCAAATTGTCTGCCCGGATTCAAAGCCACGATAACTACGCCGGCCAAAATGGCAATAATGCCGATAACCACCAACAATTCAATCAATGTAAAACCTAAAACTTTTTGTTTCATTTTTATATTTTTATTCAAATTTCTCGACCTTTCTGTTATTTAATAATTATACCAAATATTATTCTAAAAAACACAATAGACTTATTCACACCCTTAAATTACGGCAAATTTGCGGAAATTTACCCCATAGAAGCAGAATCTTTATGGCTTGCTGTTGGAATGAATGACAATTGGTTTTTTATTTCAATTCTTTCCAAGAAAGCACTTCATAAGAATCTGTAGTCAAGGGAAAACTCGGCGGCGGACTATAAAGCAAATTAGGGTCATAAACTAAATTCCTATTTTGATATCCCGTGCCGTCAGTATAAGCAAAGCCGTATCTTTGATTAGACGCCAGCATTCCGTACAAAGTAATTGTTTGTCTTATGTGATACGGCGAGCATCTCTGCTGTTGGCCGGACGGCGACCGATAATAATATCTGCCCACTCTGCCATTTTGCGCAAATAACGCTCCATCAATTCTTAAATCATCTTCACTGACATAGCCGGCATTAATATTTCCCTGGGCTATCAAAGCAATCACGTCTTGCCCGTCATAATTAGTGTAAAGCAAATCATTGTTAAAAGTTATGGCCGGTCGATTGGAAGGGTTGTCCGGAAATCTCGCTGACGCAATTGTTATTCTTGCCGTATTAATTTGGCCATTTATCCAAACATTGTCTTCAACAAAAATCAATCCGCTGGTGGCAAAAGTATAATTTCCCAAAAGCTGTTCCGTTTCAATGCTCCAAGTTCCCCAATCCTGTTGCCCCAGCACTTCAATGCACCCGTTCGGCGGTGAAGTTAAAGTATTTACTTTATAAATATCAAAAGTGTCATTTGTTTTTAAAACTATATGATATCCCTTAACGCTCCCTCCGGCCGGCCCCCAATAACGGTTATCTGCCTGCGCGTCTGTTTTAATTTGAGCAAGGTCGGCAGTAATGCCCGTAAAATCCACTGCCGGCACGGGGAATTCCCGACCAACCAAAAAAACGTCATTTCTATTTTGAGGAGAATTTGGCGGCGCTTCCAGCGGCCGGAAACTGCTATCTGTTCCAGTTTGCGGCGGCGCGTTTCTGTGAGTATGAACGCTGAATTCATTGTTGCCGGAATGATCAGGGTCATTATATTCCGAAAGCGCGCTGGAAACGATATTATGCGCCGTGCCGTCAAAATGCACTCCGCCATTGGAATGAACTTCGCCGAATACTTCTGTACCCTCGCCAAACCGCACATTGGCGTTAAGCACAGCCGCGTATTTGGCAAAAGAAGGAATGCCCAATTTTGCTTCAATTATTTTTTCCACGTCAGAATCAGCCAAAACTTTTCCCGTTGATTTTATCGTCACAATAGTTGAACCCTCCGGCGGCGGAGTAATTTCTAAAATAAATTGTCCGACTAAATTATTATTTTTATCATAATAATCATGAGTATAAGGTCCGGGTCCTCCTGTGCCGTCTTGATAATCAGTCGGCGCATGAGCCAAATGCCAGCGATAATACTCCACTCCTGCTTGCGCGATTGAAAATGCCATTGTCCTATTAGAAAATTTCAAATCAGAAGTGACAATATTGCTTGTCCAAATCAAAAACCCGCTAAGCAAAATAGTTATCAATCCGCCATAAATCAGCATTTGCATGGAAAGCTGGCCTTTGATTTTATAAAAAACCGTTGTCATTTATTGTATAAATTAATTGCTTTGCAAACTCTTCGGCGTCACCGTCACTCCAAATGAAACCGGACTATTTTGATTTTGCTGCTTTGCCGTTAAATTAATTTTTATCACTCGGACATCGGCGATAACTACGGGAAAATTCAATACTGCTTCACTACCGGTATAATTCGCGTCGTAATAAGAAAAAATACTCGAGGTGCTTGCCACTATATCATGCACTGCGTCAGTAATTATCTCATTTGCCGAGTTATAGGTCAAAGGATTGCCGGTTGGAGTAAGAAATCCCTTTTTTAAAGTCGCGCCGTCTAAAAAATATCTTATTTGATCGTAAAATCCGTCGCCGTCAAAATCGCTGTAAAATTTTATTGAACTTGAAGCCGCTTCGGCTAAGGGATAACTGCCGATATTGGAAATATCCATCGAACGCGCTTCCGGAATCATTAATTGAAATGTCAGCTGAATTTCCTGCTGTGTTTCATAACTTTGGATAAAAACATTGCCTAAATTTGAAACATTGTAAAAAAATAAAGACATTGCGAAAACAAGCGCGGCCAAAATGGAAATACCCATTAAAATTTCCAAAAGCGTAAACCCTTTATTTTTATTTTCTCCAAAAAATTTCATTTTATTGTCCGACTTCTTTAATTCCTCTTTTTTTCAAAAAATATAAGACAATCGACGCCGCAATAGCCAATAAGCCGAAAATTGAAATGTAAAAAAACGGATTTTTTAATAATCCCTTTAAATCCAGATAAGATTGCGGTTCTCTTGGCCTAATACTGAAATTCTCCGCAGCCGCGACTTTTTCATAAATGCCGTTATTATTGTTATAAACAATCAGATAATAATCTCCTGCTGCCAGATCAGTTATCGCCGCATTATAATCATATTGAGATAGCAAAATTTGCTTTACTAATTTCTTATTGCCGTCAAAGACATCTATCCTATACCCACTGCTGTTATCTCCGGAATTATTCCAAAAAATGCCAACGCCACTTTCCTCAATTATTACTTCCAATAAAGGCTGTTGCTGCTCGTTATTTTCATTCTGCTGGTCTTGATTTAAATTGTCCGGCGGATTTTGTTCCGGCGGCACAGTTAAAGAATCCGCAAAAGTGTCAAAAGTAAATTCATAACTGGAATAATTTCCTAAAGAATCTATTGAAGCGATTCGCGCGTAATAATTTTTATCCGCTGCCAGAATATCTCCGCTTTCCATAACATGCTCTAATTCATAAGTTGTATCGCCAATACTGGTGATTACTTGCTGACCCGGGACATTTAAACCTATCAGCAAGCTGGAATTCGCCGCTTCATCGGTTCTCCAGGAGACCTTTAAAGATTTTTCCGAAATAAAAATAATATTAACATCGGAAA
>MGIQ01000020.1:18366-26287 GCA_001793825.1 Candidatus Wolfebacteria bacterium RIFCSPLOWO2_01_FULL_38_11 | reverse complement strand
AAGTATCCGGCAAAATCTCGGTCGAAGTCGCGGCGGGAGGCGAAGAAGTCGCCGAAGAAGTGGAATTTTCCGGAGTCCAGTCAATCGAACTGACAAATGTCCCTTCATATTGGCTTTCATTGCCCCAGATATCTTTTGCAAAAAGCTGATAAACATAATTTTTATTCGGCAAAACCGGAATTTCCAAACTGCATGTTTTTATCCCGCTCTGGCAAGAAACATAATTGCCGGAATAATTTGTTTGCTGAGTTGGTTCATTTATCGGCCAATAAATAATTTTATAATCAACCGGCTCATTAGCGTTAAAATCAAATTTTGCTTTTGTATCGCTTAATATTGAAACATTTATATTGGAAATCACCGGCGCTAAAACGTCTCCGTCTTCATAAAGTGAAAATTTAAAAGCGAAATTTTGCTCATTGTTTCCCAAATAAGCCGGCTTAATATGCGGGTCCTGCGTTTCATTGGCATTATGCAATTGAAGATTAACCAGATTGCCGTAATAAATTTTCAATTTTGGCATCGAACTCAGCATTTTTATTTTATAAATTTCCGTGCTTGAAACATTTACCGGCTGGTCGAACTGAACATGAATTTTTTGTCCTCCCCATTGCTTTGCCAAATAAGGAATAGATATTGTTTTTGCCTCTAATAAATTATCATTGCTGTCGCGTAGTCCAAAAGAAGCCGTGCCGGCGCTTCCGGTATTTTCCACCCATAAATCAAAACCGCTGATGTAATCATCATAATGAATAAAATACTGATACGGAGTCTCTGAAGTGGAAATATTCAAAGATCCGGAAATATCCGGTGAAAAATCAAAATATTTTAATTCTGCCGCCAGAGCAAAGAAAGCGGAAGATAGAAAACATAAAGTCGAAAATAGGAATAATATTTTAAGTTTTTTATTAATAAATTTCATAATTACTTAATTACTGATTAATTCAATTTTTTGTTCCTGCCAATTGCTGGAAACTGAAATTGTTGAAGTGGCTAATTGATACCCCGATTTCTGCGCCGTTAGATTATAAGTGCCGCTTGAAAGCCCGCTAAAAAATGCCTGACCATTGGCAATGCAAGAGGAACGGTAATTAAAAATTATATTCTGTAAACTCGGCGTAAAATTTTCATCAGCTGTTTTCATAAAAACTTTATATCTTAAATATCCGCTGTTATTATGGCTAGCGGCAATTTGAGTGCCGGTCGCCGTATAATATGTGCTGATTGTGCCGTCCGGCCCCAAAAAATTCCAGGTGCTGTTGTCATTATTAGTCGCAATTTGAATTTTTAAACTATCCGCTCCCGTCTCTATCGGTTCAATAGCCGGATTCCAGTCAATCGAAAAAAAAGTTGTATTCGTTGCCCCTAAATTAAAAGTATTGGAAATCAGCCATTCTTCTGTGGTAGTAGAATATTTTCCGCCAATCGCCAGCATTTTTATTTCTCCTGCCGTGCTGTCGTCTATTCCTCCGTTCTGAGAAAAATATTGCCCTCCGCTCCAATCAGTTTGAAAAAAATTATTTCGGCCGGTGTATAAAGTTGTGTCATAGCCGATTTTCTGTAAATTAACGCTCACATCATCAACTAATTGGCTTCCTTCTTTGGCAGTAATTAAAACCGCCATAGGATTTTTCTGCTCCATTACAAATTTCAAATTAGAAGTTGTATCAGGATTTATCGTCAAGGGCAATAAAGAAGTTATGCCGGAAAAATCATAAACTCCATCCACATTGGTAAAATTATAATTATCCCACTCAACGTTATTAATTGTTTTCTGTCCGCTGGCGTTAGTTATTGAAGTTGTTGAATATTTTAAAACATCCGGCTCTGTGCCGATAAGTTTTATCCCATCCATCGAAAAATCAATATTTGGCACTGCCGCGCACATTTTATCGGCAGTGGTAATATTTAAAGTGCTTATTTTGTCTATAGAAAAACTTATGCTCGTCACTTGTTGTTGAGCCACGGTCGCGTGCGGCTTTGAAGGATTGGGATTGTTAATATCGCCGATCGGATAAGTTTTTTCCGTTGTGTATCCGCTTTTACTTGCTGTAATCTCATAAGCTGAAGTGCTGGTTGGAAAATCAACCAATTGCAAAACTCCGTTAGTATTCGTCACGTCATTTATAGAAATAGTCGGGTTTAAAGCATTATTCACTACTTGGACATTTGCGCCTGAAATCGGCTGTCCGCTGGCATCAAAAACATTAATGAACAATGAACCGTTGTTTGACGCACTCTCTAATCCTTTTGGCGAAATTGTTGAAGTCATGGAAAAAGGGACAAAACTCCGGCAATTAAGGCAATCAACTTCAAATTCAACAATCTTATAATCCGCCGGCGCCGTATCATTAGGAACTCCCCCCAAAACCCCGTCAAAAGCATCATCGATATTTCTGACCGTTGTTTTTAATTCAAAATCAACTCCGCCCGAAGAAACGGTTTTTTCCGCCGAAAGTTTGCCCACCGGATAACCAGTTAAAGTTCCAACATCTCCATAAGGCAAATTCCTGATGATTTCAATCTCAGCTTCAATTAAAGAAATCGCTTCATTGCGCAACTGGCTCCTTGTGATTGATTCCAAAATATTGGCATACGCCAAATAGCCGAAATAAGTGATAATAATAAAAACCGTCATTGAAACCAAAATTTCAATTAAAGTAAAACCAACGGTATTATCATTCATCTTTCCCATAAAAATTATTTTATTTTCAAACTTTGCGTTAATCCGTATATCGGCGTAATAATCGCCAAGGCCACAAATCCAACAATAATGCCCATTACTAAAAGCAGCAACGGCTCGAGAATTGTGGAAAGATTTTTAAACATTTCGTCAACTTCCGCTTCGTAAAATTCCGCCAAATAAACCAAATTTTCATCCAAATGCCCTGTATTTTCCCCCACCTCCACCATTTGGGAAAAAGTCGGCGGAAAAAATTTCTCATTCACCAGCATATATTTCGACATCGGCTCTCCCCTTTTTACCGATTCAGAAACATTTTTTAATTGCCTGCGGTAAACAAAATTCGGCATTGTATCAGCCACAATCAGTAACGCGTCGACAATTTTTATGCCGCTCCTTAAAAGTGAACTCATTGTCCGCGCGAAAGCCGTCATATTGACATGTAAACTTATATTACCGATGAAAGGAGTTGATAAAAGCAATCGATGATACAAAATTTTAATCACATTAATCCTTAATAAGATAATTATCGCGGCGATAAAAACAATGAAACCGACAAACATATAAACTCCGTTATGAATGGAAAAATTAGCCACCACAATAAGTATTCTTGTAGAAATCGGCAATTTCATTTTAAAAGTCGCGAAAATCGGCAAAATTTTAGGAAAAATGGAAAACATCAGCAAAGTGCTGATGCCGAAAACCGCCACTAAAAGAATTATCGGATAAGTCATTGCGGCTTTTACTTTTTTCCTAAGCTCGTAGCTTTTTCTGATTTCCTCATGCAAATAATTCAAATTATCCGCCAACGTTCCGCTTGCCTCGCCCACTCTGATAATATTGATAAAAAAATTCCCAAAAACGCCTTTATGTTTTTCTAAACTCACTGAAAGGAACTGGCCGTTATCAACATCAACAATCAATTCGCTGATTATTTTTTGCAAGGTTTTTGATTTTGCCTGACGCCTCAAAAGCCATAAACTGTCCAAAATCGGCATACCCGAACGAATCATAATGGATAAATGTTTTACAAAAAGCATTCTATCCGAAAGGGAAATATGCCAGAAAATTTCCTGGAATTGATGTTTAAATTTATTCATGAATAATCCTTAACACTTCCTCAATCGTTGTAATTCCTGCCAATGCTTTTTTAAATCCGTCTTCCATCATTGTTGTCATTCCTTCTTTAATCGCCGTCTCCGCAATCACGGATGAATTGGCGCGCTTCATAATAAGCTCTCTTAAAGTCTCTGTCATCTCTAGCACCTCATAAATTCCGACTCTGCCCTCATATCCGTCCTCGCAAATATTGCATCCTTTGCCTTCAAAAAATTCCCGATGATTGCCCAAAAGCTCCGGACGAATTACTTCTTTTAAACTTTCATATTCAATGTCATTTAAAACTTTTTTCACTTGGCAATTGGAACATATTTTTCTTATTAGTCTCTGCCCAATGGCAACGTTAACGGTTGAAGCTATTAAAAACGGCTCAATGCCCATATCCAGCAACCGCGGCAAAGTCGTAGCCGCATCGTTTGTATGAATTGTTGAAAGCAACAAGTGGCCGGTGAGCGCGGCGTTAACCGCAATGCCTGCGGTTTCCTCATCGCGAATCTCGCCCACCATGATAATATTCGGGTCCTGCCTTAAAACAGATCTCAATCCTTTGGCAAAAGTAATTCCGGTCTGCGGATTTACCTGAATCTGGTCAATTCCTCCAATGGAATACTCTATCGGATCTTCAATAGTGATAATGGAAACTTCCTTTGTATTTAATTCTTTAATAACAGAATAAAGAGTTGTTGTTTTTCCCGAACCAGTCGGTCCGGTCGCCAAAATCATGCCATACGGTTTTTTAACCGCTTTTTCCACTATTTTGAAATCGCGCTCGGAAAAGCCGAGGTCTTTTAAAAACAACTGCGTCCGCTCTGATAAAATTCTCAAAACTGCGTTCTCGCCGTAATAAGTCGGAGCAATGGAAACACGGACATCAACATAACCCACCTCTTCCACCGGAATCTTAAAACGGCCGTCTTGAGCGGCTTGATGTTCGTCAGTTCGAAGTCCGGAAAGAACTTTTATTCTTGTAATTATCTCTGATTGGATGTCTTTGGGAAAAACAAAAATATCATTTAAAACGCCGTCAATTCTCAAACGAACTCTCACTTTATTTTCTTCAGGAGCAATATGAATATCCGACGCTCTTGCGTTGAAAGCATGGCCGATTAAAGCGTCAACTACCCGGATAATGGAAATTTCCCCCGGTTTACCTTTTAATTCCTTCTCAATTAAAGTCCCTAAATTATTTGTTTTTGATTCTGTTTTTGATTCTGCTATTTTTTCGCTCGCCATTATCTAATTATACTAAATTATTGCCGGTCAAGCAAAATAAATAATAGAT
Organism: Candidatus Wolfebacteria bacterium RIFCSPLOWO2_01_FULL_38_11; assembly: GCA_001793825.1. Taxonomy (GTDB): domain Bacteria; phylum Patescibacteriota; class Minisyncoccia; order UBA6257; family UBA9933; genus GWC1-37-10. Next base: position 21,203 of record MGIQ01000020.1, on the reverse strand, counting down.
TTCTTGCGTTTTTACCGGTAAATTTATAAAATTATGCCATTGCGGGATCTGCTAATTGGTAGGCAAACGGACTCTGAATCCGTGAATCTAGGTTCGAGCCCTAGTCCCGCAGCATATAACAAAAAACTCCTCATAAAAGAGGAGTTTTTTGTTATAAATATCAATCAGACAGGATGAAAAGAATTTTAATGCCTTCTTTTTGAAAAACGCTTTTCTCTATGGCCGCGATAAGGAGCATGGCTAAAACGGGGCTTCGGACGGCGACCGTATCCAGTATAAAATTTTGGCTGCTCCGGCATCCTCTCAATTATTCTTGCCGGAGGAAGTTCTGGAAGTTTTGAAAGAGGTAAAATAGAACGAATTAATCGTTCAATTCCTCTCACATTGCCTTTTTGGTCAGGCGTTGCAAAAGAAATCGCGTGTCCAACGCCTCCCGCGCGGCCTGTGCGGCCAATGCGATGGACATAATCCTCCGGGCTTTGAGGAAGATCATAATTTAAAACAAGTTCAATGCCTTTTACATCAATACCGCGAGCAGCGATGTCAGTTGCAACAAGAATGCGGTGTCTGCCATTTCTAAACCCTTCCAGCGCGTCTCTTCGCTGGCCAAGCGAACGGTTTGAATGAAGCTCGGCCGAAGTGTGTCCCAGAGCTCGAATACCAGAGGCAATTTTTCTCGCCCCGTGTTTTGTCCTTGAGAACACAAGAACTGCGCCCCGATATTCCCCTAATATCTTTTCCAAAAGCCGGGGTTTATCTCCTTGTCTGACAAAAAAAAGTTCATGAGTTACTTTCGCGGCCATGGTGCCGGATGGAGCAATCTCAACGCGGGTGGGAAATTTCATATATGACTTAGCCATTGCCACAATATCCTGCGGCATTGTCGCGGAAAAAAGCATAGTTTGACGTTCTCGAGGCACGGCTTGAAGAATAATTTTAAGTTGCGGAGCAAAACCCATATCAAGCATCCTATCCGCTTCATCAAGAACAAGAATAGCAACAGAATTAAGAGAAATAGTCCTTTGATTTAAATGGTCAATAATTCTTCCTGGCGTGCCGATAATTATTTGAGGATTTTTCTGAAGCGCGAATATTTGGCGGCGGATAGGTTCGCCTCCAATAACAGTCGCTATCCGTAAGTGAAGCGGCCCAGCTATTTTTTGAAATGCTCCGGAAACCTGAAGCGCTAATTCTCGCGTTGGAACAACAACCAGACCTTTTTTTCCGGACATTGCGGCCTGCAACATGGGAATACCAAAAGCAAGCGTTTTGCCAGTGCCTGTTTGGGCAATTCCAATCATGTCTTTTCCCCCAATCAATTGTGGAATCGATTGTTCCTGAATAGGCGTAGGAACTGTCAAATTCAGCTTTTTAAGGACAACGAGAATATTTGGAGCAATGCCCAGCCCGTAAAAACCAGATGAATTAGTCATACTATATTTTCATTATATTATGGCCATAATCAAATAACAACAAAACTTCCCTTTTAAATTAAATTTTGTATAATTTAATCAGCAGATTCAAATGAATCCTCTTATTTTAATGCTTAAAAAGAGGATAAAAAACGCGCAAAAATAACTCTGATTTTTGCGAGCTCCTTAACTAATTAAATATGAACGATAATGTCTGACTCACTTAAAGGCCGAAAAATCTTAATAAACTTAAAAACTTATGAAAAAAATTGCTTTTATTGTTGTTATTTCAATGATATTGATGCTAAATTTTGGAATCAGTAGCGCGCCGTCTTATGCCGCCAATATTTCTTCGGAAAGTTCAACCCTAAGTCCGGAAGAATCTAAAATTCTTAATAGCCAGCTTGAAATGCTAAAAAGCCGCTTACTTGAATTACAAAGCCAGCAAGCCCAGCAAGCTCAAGAGGCCCAACAAACCCAAGAGGCTCAAGAAATCACTGCAAAACCAACTGTTTCTATCAGTTCTGAAAACATAACTGCTCTTAAAGAAGGGCTAACGGCATTAACAGTTGTCTTAACTGATTTGCAAACTCGCCTTAAAAATAATGACCTAACTCTTGAACAAAGAAATGCAGTCAACATCGCTCTTTCCAATATCACAACAAACCTTGTTGCAATAACATCCTCTCTTGGCAGTCAAAATTTGGCAATAACCGAAGAAAAAATAGCATCACAACCGTCATCGATTTCCAATAAGAACGATCTCGCAAACGCTCAAGCCGGACTTGAAAGTCAAATTTCTAAAAAAGAAAACGAACAAGTTGCGTCATTGGGAATAATTGCGAATTTGAAGAATTTGCCTTTGCCGGCAATAATAATCAGCTTAATCGTGGCCGCAGGCATATTTATTTGGTTTTTTATGATAAGAACAACAAAAAACCAGAAAACCGAAGCAAGTAAAGCATAACTCTGCCGATGTTAAAGAAAAACCGCCTGATCAGGCGGTTTTTCTTTTGACAAAATTTCTAAATTAAATTATTATTTTATAAGAACTCTTTTTATTAAATAAATTTTGCAAAGGAGGATATATGATAAATAATATCAGCTGTCCTCACTGCAAATGTTCTTTTCCAATTAGAATTACCGACGAAGAATTAAATAATCGTTATAAGAAACTGTCCTGCTTTAGTTGTCATAAACAAATAAGCATATCATTAGAAAGAAAATTTATGATTATTTCTGCCCAGCCGATAATCTTTTCCAATCAAAATCTTTTCGACATTACCTGTCCTAAATCTGAATGCGGAGAGATAAATCCTATCCGATTAAATAAAGCTGAATTGGAAAACAAATTTAAAAAAATTCTCTGCAGATTTTGCAGAAGTTCCTTGGCAATAATTACTAAAAAATTTTTTAACCATGCTC
>MGIQ01000020.1:17781-18327 GCA_001793825.1 Candidatus Wolfebacteria bacterium RIFCSPLOWO2_01_FULL_38_11 | reverse complement strand
GCAATCGGCGCGCCGCTTGCCTGCCCCGTAGGGAATTTATTCTCCTTCGGGGGCAAAATAAATTTTAAATAATATGCATGCAAAAAATGCCTGCCCGCCGTAGCTTTAAATTTCTCTTTTGCTCCATATAAAACATCGCCGACAATCGGATGTCCGATTGAAGCTAAATGCACTCTTATTTGATGCGTCCGGCCGGTTTTCGGCTCCGCTTCCACTAAAGCGAATCTATCTCCAAAATTTTTAATAACTTTATAATGCGTCTTTGCCGCTCTTATTGATTTACTAGGCAATTCTTCTTTCTTACCCGCCGTAGCTTTAGCGAAGGATGGTTTTACAACAACTTTTTTCAAACGATAATATTTCGACGGCTTAATAGCATAATCAATTATTCCTTTTTTTTCCTTTGGCACACCCTCCACCAAGGCTAAATATTTTTTTATTATTGTCCTATTTAAAAATTGCTCTTTCATCTGCAAAAATGCTTTTTGATTTTTCGCAACAATCAAAAGTCCGGAAGTTTCCCGGTCTAATCTGTGCACAATTCCC
>MGIQ01000020.1:13114-17767 GCA_001793825.1 Candidatus Wolfebacteria bacterium RIFCSPLOWO2_01_FULL_38_11 | reverse complement strand
CTTAAAGCGTCCTCACCCACCCCTTTGATATTTGGATATTTATAAAGCAAAGCATTGACCAAAGTATTAAGATGTTCCTTTTGAGTCGGATGGACAATTAAACCAACCGGCTTATCAATCACTAGAATATCTTTGTCTTCATAAATTATCTTTAAAGGAATATTTTGCGGCTCAATTTCAAATTTACTCTTTGGAAAAATCAATTTTTTCTCAATCACCTCGACAATATCGCCTTTCTTCAATTTAAAACCTTGTTTCGGAGCAAAATGGCCGTTGATTTTCACAGCTCCGCCCTGAATCGCCTTCTGCCAATTTGACCGCGATAACCCCAAAATTTTTTCCGTTAAAAATTTATCCAAGCGATTTGATTGTTCAACTATGAATTCCATTTTAATTATTTTACAACAAAAAAACCGACAAAACCGGGTAGTAAATTTCAAATATTACGAATTACGCCGAGTATTTATACTCGGCGCTTTTGAAATTCTACTAACCGGCAAGCCATAAGCCGGATTCTGTTCCATCCGCCAACTGGCGGACGGATAACGACAATTTATCTGGGCCATCAATTGCTCTCTGGCTCTGGCGGCATCCCGAGTACTCAAAGCGTTGAGTGCTCGGTACAGCCTTGCACCCAATAAGGATTTAGCCGTTTCATTCCTGCTTTCTTATCCCTATGGCAGGATTAAGCCTTCTACGTTAGGATAGGGCTTCTCCGATTCTTTCGAACCGAAGCGTCTCTGTTCGCACCTCTCGCATTACTGCGGCGGGCCGTTAACCCGTACAATTGTCCCAACATAACGTCGGGACGAGTGTCCGGACTTTCCTCTCCGACAATACGTCGGAGCTGTCGCTTGGCTTACCGGTTGCCTATATTATACACCAAATTTTAATCAATGTCAAAATAACGAATTCTTGCTATCCAACTCCCTATTCACCAGCCAATCCGCCCGCTTATTTTCCTCTCTTGGAATATGGATAAATTTTACGCTCTTAAAATCCTGTTTTAGATTCCAAACTTCAATAAAAAACGGCACCAAGCCCTTTTCTTTTATTTTATATTTTCCGTTTAATTGGTTGGCGATTAATTCACTGTCTATTTTTATGTTAATTTCCGATTTCTCCGCTTTTTCTCCTCCGACCAGTTGTTTTATTTTTTTCAATGCAAAAATAACTGCTTGATATTCTGCCTCGTTATTGGTAGTTTTGCCTAAAAATTTTCCGTATTCTTTTATTTGCCCGCCAATTTCAATCACTGCTCCAATTGCCGCCGGCCCGGGATTCCCTCGGCTTCCGCCGTCACAATATGCGATTATTTTATAATTTTCCATGGTAATGACTTTTTAATATCCAGAGAAAATCCGCTGGCGGCCCTATGTCCCCCGCCGCCAAATTTTTGCGCTAATTTTGAAACATCAACGCCATGATTTGACCTTAAAGAAAAATATCTTTTCCCGTTTCTTTGAGACCAGATAATGCCGACTTTAGCGCCTTTTTTTACTAAGGCATTTCCTATTTCTGATTGCAATACCGGCGAATTGACAGCCAAAGCGCTATATCCTTCAAAATTTACCTTATCGGCGTTTCCTATTAATCTCTTAATTATTTTATCCCTGTATCTTAATAAAAAATTCCCCACCTCAATGTACTTTTTCCTCTTTTTGGCATCTTCAATATCTTTGGCAATTTTATCCCACGTCTTAAAATTAAAATCATATATATCAAAGGCGGCTATCAATTCCCTGGTATTTTTAAGTTTGAAATTCCATAAATCAATATCTTCAATGTGCCGCAAAAGTTTTGGCAATGGTTTTTTCGGATGAAAATATTTCCACGTCAAAACCGATCCAGAATGATTTAAAGCATAAGAATAATAGGTAGCTGATTTTGTCGCCTCTTCCGCGCTAATATGATGGTCAATTACAATTACTGAAGAAGCAACTTTTAACAGCTTTTTCATCTGTTCCAAACTGCAGGAAAAATCAACCAAATAAACTTCTTTATTCTTTAATTTCGAATCTTTTGGAAATGGCGATTGATGCTCAATGGCAATATATTCGGCTTTATTTTTAAATTTTTTCCAAGCCGCATAAGCCGCTCCAAACCCGTCAGAACAATTTTTATGATACAAAACAACAATTGATTTCATTATCAGTTATAAGTTAATTTAATACCTCTATTCCCGGCAATTTTTCTCCAGCTAAATATTCTAACATAGCTCCTCCCCCGGTAGAAAGGAATAGCTTCGGATTTTGGGTTTTGGATTTTAGGTTTTGGAATAAAGAAGTAGTTTCTCCGCCTCCAACAATTGAAAATGCCCTGCTGTTTAAAATTGCTTTCATGATTTCTTTTGAGCCTTTAACATATTGTTTATCTTCAATATATCCAACCGGCCCGTTCCAAATTATAGTTCCGGATTTTTTAATAACATCGGCGTATTTTTTAATCGTTTTTGGCCCAATGTCTAAAATTTTTCCGTCTCGGATATTAAAATCAACCGGCAAAATTATCTTTCCCGTTTTTAAAAGTTTTTTTGCAAACAAAATCATTTCTTTTTCATAAAGAGAATTGCCGATTGGCAAACCCATTGCCGCAATAAAAGTGTTGGCAATTCCTCCGCCCGCCAAAAAATAATCCGCCTTTTTCAAAAAATTATCAATTAAATCAAGTTTGCCGGATATTTTTGCTCCTCCCAAAATAATAACTAACGGTTTTTTCGGCTTTTTTAATGCTACAGAAAGATTTTTTATTTCCCTTTCCAGCAACAGACCGGCGTAACTTGGCAAAAATTTCGTAATTGCCGAAATTGACGCCGCTTTTCTATGGCTTACTCCAAAAGCATCATTGACATAAAAATCCCCCAAAGAGGCCAATTGTTTTGCCAATTTTCCGCTATTTTTTTCTTCACCCGGTAAAAATCTTAAATTCTCCAATAAAAAAACGCTCTCTGGCGCAGAATTATCTATTTGCTTTTTAATCTTTGAAAAATTAAATTTTTCAAAAAAAACTGCTTTCTTTTTTAAATTTTTTCCCAAAAAATCAGCTGCTGACTTTAAACTGCAATCCACACAAATTTTTGCCGGCCGTCCCTTGTGGCTTAAAACTACCGCTTTCGCGCCGTTATTAGTCAAAAATTTAATTGTCGGCAAAGATGAAATCAATCTCAAATTTGAATCTGAATTGCCCACAACATTAAAATCAACCCTTAAAAGGCAAATCTTTCCGGCTAAATCTTTTCTTTTTAGCGAAGACAAAAATTTCATCTATGTTTTTGAATTTAAGCGGGTAACGGGAATCGAACCCGTGTTTTATCCTTGGGAAGGATACATAATGCCATTATACGATACCCGCAAAAAAAATAATGCCACCTTGCCCCGTATAAAGCTTTGCTTTTATACGGGGTATACTAATCCCGCAATTATTTTATTATAACTTCTTTTCCATCCCACTCAAACCCCGACAAAAAAATCATCACCTTGGCTTTTGATTTCAACTCTTCCATTTTTTCCTCGAAATTTTCGCCTTTTAAAGCCGTTTTTTCTTCTAAAATCTCTTTTTTCGCCTGCGGAATAAGCATTTGCGTTTTAAAATTATCATAGGAAAGGCCATAGATGGACTCAGCCGCTCTGTTGATTTCTTTTTCCCCTACTGCTTTTTCAATTTTTTCATCAATCATTTTTTCCAAATCCAAAGAGTTAATTTCCTTATTTAATTCTTCGTTAATCAAAACGTTCTCTATTAAACTCGATATTAATGCTCTTTTTATCTCTTGTCGCACTTCCTCAGCGTCAAATAAATCGCTGTTTTCCTTGCCATAAACCTTTGCCGCATTTTTGTAATAAAACAAAGATGACGCGTAATTCCTACTGAAATCACCCGCGCCAATTATTTTAAAATTCACCAATACCACCGGATAAGATTCGGTTAAAATAACCCAGCTGCCAAAAACAGAAATTCCAATTAAAACTAAAATTAAAAACCAAATTTTTTTCATTTTATTCTATAAATTAATCAATGATTAAAGCGTAACAGAATGTGAACGATCGTTCATATTCTGTTACACTAGAAAATTCGATTATTGAATTATTTTTTTAAAAACATCTGCCGAAATTCTGACATTGGCCATTTCTAAAAGTTTTTTCTTCCCTTTCTTTTGCTTTTTCCATAATTTCATTTTTCTTGTCCTGTCTCCGCCGTAAAGATATCCCGTTACGTCTTTTTTCATTGCCGGAATTGTTTCTCTAGCAATAATCCTGCTTCCAACTGCCGCTTGAATTGCCTGTGAAAATTGCTGGCGAGGCAAAATATCCTTTAACTTTTCCGCCATTTTTCTCGCCTCATATTCCAGCTTTTGGTTTGGAATCACTCTTGTTAACCCCGCAACTTTTAAACCAGCCACCAATATATCCATTTTCTCCAAATTCGCTTTTTGATAATCAGTCAGCTCATAATTGAAAGAAGCGAACCCTTCGGAAATAGATTTTAATTTGTCGTCAAAATTGGAAATTAATTCCGCGAGCGGCATTTTAGCGAAAACAAAAATTCTCTCTCCGATATTTTTTGTCCCAATATTTTCCATTCTAAAATTTTCTTTTAACTGCAAAATACTTCCCAAATATTGCATAGGAGTAATTATTTCCATGTTAATCATCG
>MGIQ01000020.1:12836-12920 GCA_001793825.1 Candidatus Wolfebacteria bacterium RIFCSPLOWO2_01_FULL_38_11 | reverse complement strand
AATACTTCGTTAAAATCCGCTTCAAAAGTCAAAGCTGAATCATTTAAACGCAATCTTTGAAGCGCTTTTTTTAAATTATCATAA
>MGIQ01000020.1:0-12741 GCA_001793825.1 Candidatus Wolfebacteria bacterium RIFCSPLOWO2_01_FULL_38_11 | reverse complement strand
TAAATTATTTATAATTGTGTCCCCGATTTTAATTTTTTCCGGATCCTTCAGGCCGGTAGCAATATATCCGATTTCTCCGTTAAATAATTTTTCCGATGGTTTCAATTTCGGCATAAAATATCCAATCTCTTTAATTTTGAATTTTTCTCCGGCAGCAGCCAAACAAGAATCATCCCCGATCTTAAATTCTCCTGTAAAAACTCTTACTGAAGCGACAATCCCTTTATGGTCGTCGTAAAAAGAATCAAAAATCAAAGCTCGCCCTATTTCAGCATTTGAAGCAATAATTTTTGAATTTGGAACCGGAACATTTTCTATTACTGCCTTAAGAAGTTCCTCTACGCCAACGCCTGTTTTCCCCGATATTCTATGTATTTCCTCCGGACTGCAGCCGATAAGCTCAGCCAACTCTTCAATTCTTTTTTCAATATCAAATCCTTGAGCCAAATCGATTTTATTAACCGCGCCAATTATTTTTAATCCTTGTTTTGAAGCAGTATAAAACTTTGCCAAAGTTTGCGCTTGGATGCCCTGGGTAATATCAACCAATAAAATCGCTCCTTCCACTGCCGCGAGCGCCCGCGAAACTTCGTATCCGAAATCCGGATGTCCGGGAGTGTCGATTAAATTAAGAATATAAAAATTAGAATTTAGGGAGTAGGACATCCTCACTGGAGCCATCTTTATAGTAATTCCCCTTTCTCTTTCTGATTCCAAAGAATCTAAAAACTGCGCTTTCATTTGGCGGCTTTCCACAGTTTTAGTGATTTCCAAAAACCTGTCGGCTAAAGTGGATTTTCCGTGGTCAATATGGCTAATAATCACAAAATTCCTGATATTGCTGTTATTCATAAATAGTTTTAATATAATATTATATAAGTATGAAGACGGCAATTATTGTTATTTTAGTTATTATTCTTTCAGCCATTTCGGTTCAGATTTATTTTGTCTTCAATGAACGCAATGAACTAAAAGAAAAATTTTTAACTCTTAGCGCTAAAGCTCAAACTTTAGATGAAGAAAACGAAAAAATAAAATCGGAAATAGAATATTTCTCCCGTCCCCAAAATTTAGAAAAGGAATTCCGCTCAAAATTCAACTACAAAAAACCAGGCGAAAAAATGATAATTATTACGCCTTAATAAAAAAGTCAGATAATCGAGCTTTTTTATTTCTACGCCCCGTGACACTTCTTAAACTTCTTACCAGAACCGCATGGGCAAGGGTCATTGCGCCCGACATTTTTATATTTCGGATCTTGAGACAATTTAATCGCGCTATTAACTGGCATTGGCGCGCTAACACCGCCTGTTTCCGCTATTTTCTCGACATTCTCTGCCATTTTCTCAAAATCTTCCAGCATTTGCTGATAAAGTTTTCTGCTTTCTCTGCGGTATTCCACCAAAGGATCATGCTGGCCATAAGCTCTAAGCCGCACTGATTCTCTTAAAGCTTCCATATTTTCCAAATGATTCATCCAAAGCATATCCAAAATTCCCAAAATTCTGGCGTTTTTTTGCTTTTCTTCCTCCGCCTTTGAACTTTCTAAAATTTCTTGCCGCCTGTGATAAATTGCGCTTCTTTGCTTATTTAAAACATCGTCATATTCCAGCAAATGCTTACGCGCGTCAAAATTAATTCCTTCGATTTTTTTCTGCGCCTCATTGACCACTTTTGAAACCAATCTTGATTCAATCGGAGCGTCCTCGGGCAAATTAAAACTTTCCATTAAATTTTTGATTCTCTCGCCTCCAAAAATCCTAAGCAAATCATCTTCTAAAGAAAGAAAAAACTGTGACTCTCCTAAATCTCCTTGCCGGCCGGCTCGTCCCCTTAATTGGTTGTCAACTCTCCTTGCGTCATGTCTTTCCGTGCCAATCACGCATAATCCTCCCAGCTCTTTAACTTTTTTTGCTTCTTCAGAATCAGGCGGGTTTCCTCCTAAAATAATATCAACTCCCCGTCCAGCCATATTGGTCGCCACCGTCACTGCTTTAAGTTTTCCTGCTTGCGCGATAATCGCGCCTTCCCGCTCATGATTCTTTGCATTTAAAACTTCATGCGGAATTCCGGCCTGCTTCAATAAATTTGATAAAAGCTCGTTATGATCAATTGAAGCCGTACCAACCAAAACTGGTTGCCCGTCAGCATGTTTTTTTCTTATTTCCTCGACAACTGCTCTGTATTTAGCTTCAAAATTTTTATAAATGGCATCTGACAAATCTTTCCGAACCATTGGTTTGTTTGTCTTAATACTCACAACATCCAATCCGTAAACTTTGTGAAATTCTTCCGCCGAAGTGCTCGCTGTCCCCGTCATTCCGGAAATCTTCTCATACAACCTGAAATAATTTTGTAAAGTGATTGAAGCATATGTCCGCGATTCTTGTTTTACCAACACTCCTTCTTTTGCCTCAATTGCCTGATGAAGGCCTCCGGAATATCTTCGACCATACATTTTTCTTCCGGTAAATTCGTCAACAATTACAATTTCATCTCCTTCAATAATGTAATTTTTGTCTTTTTGAAACAAAGTAAAAGCTTTTAACGATTCTTCCAAATAATGAACCAATCTCAAATATTCCGGGCTGTAAAGATTGCCGATATTTAGCGCTTTTTCAACCTTGCTTATTCCTTCATCAGTAATGGAAACTGATTTTAACTTTTCATCAATAACATAATCGTCCTCTTTTTTAAGATTACGGACAATCCTGGCAAAAATTTTGTAAAATTCCGAAGATTCCGCATCTGGAGCGGCAATAATTAAAGGAGTTCTCGCCTCATCAATTAAAATGCTGTCAATTTCGTCAATTATCGCGTAATAAAAATTCGTTCTTTGAACTTGCTGACTGGCATCATAAGCTAAATTATCTCTTAAATAATCAAAACCGAATTCATGGTTAGTGCCGTATAAAATATCACATTTATAAGCTTCTTTTCTTGAAATTGGTCTCAAAAAATCTTGCATTACCTTATAACTGCCCAAAATATCGCGTTCCTTATCTTCCTGTTCCTCAACTTTCGCGCTCGGGTCATAAATAAAAGCTGATTGATGACTCAAACAGCCGATTGACAATCCCAATAAATGATAAATTTGTCCCATCCAAACAGTGTCGCGCCTTGCCAGATAATCATTAACTGTTATCACATGCACTCCTTTACCGATCAAAGCATTTAAATATGCCGGCGCGGTAGCCGCCAAGGTTTTTCCCTCGCCAGTCGCCATCTCGGAAATTTTTCTCTGATGCAAAATAATTCCACCCATAAGTTGAACATCAAAATGACGCTGACCAAGCGTCCGCTTCGCCGCTTCCCTCACTAATGCAAAAGCCTCGACCAGAGAATCATCGAGGCTTTTGCCGTTTTCTATTTCCTCTTTAAGCTGCAAGCTCTTTCTTTTCAGCTCCTTGTCATCCAATTTCTCCAAACCAGTTTCCAATGAATTTATTTCCTTTATCAGCGGCTCAAAATTAAATTTTCCAAAAACATTTTTTAAAAAATCAAACATTATAATCTCTAAAAATAATTTTTATTTTTTCCCCCGTATTTCCGTTCCTTTCTTTTTTGAAACAGCAGTCATTACTTCTTTATATTTTTTAATTTCCTGCTGAAGCTTGTCTTTAACTTTATCAATTGCCACTCTGACGTCCCAATCAGAATGTTCAGCCCTTAAAATCTTTCTTGGCAAATGAATATTTGCCTCGGCGTAAAAAACATCTCCTTGTCTATGATGCTTCGTTAACCTTGCAATTTCAATTTCCACCTTAATTTCTCCCTTTTCTTCAAATTTTTTAGAAATGAACTTATCCAATGACCCTATTTTTGATTCTATATATTCTCTAATCGAAGACGTTAAATCTAAACCTGTTGCTTGAATTATTATATTCATTTTAAATTTAACAAAGCCGCGCCTCTTGAAAAAATAAATTTAATCAAGCGGCAAAGCAAAGTTTTTCTTTAAATTATAAACAAAAAAACCGCCTTTACAAGCCCCATTGGAAATCCTCAACAAAAAAGAATTTAATAATAAAACCGCCTTGTATAAAGGCGGTTTTAAATCTGAAAAAGACTATCTTCTCTTCTTTCTTTTTGCAGTCTTTTTCTTTGCTTTTTTCTTTTTAGCCATTTTGGCATTATTCATCCGAATTTTACGAAATTTGGATGAAAATTATTTTTTGGCCAGTGGAAGAACTGCCCGACTAAACAATTCCTCGCACTGATCGCGTACAATTTTTTTTATTTCTTCTCTCTAATATAATTATGCAACTATTAAACTTCAAAAACAACACTTTCATCTGTGGATAACTCAAGATGAATTAAAGAAGCAAAAAAATCGGAAAATTTTTAAAAATAACAAAAGAAAAATTTTAAATGCGCTCAATTTCTTCTTCGAGTTCAATGTTAAATTTCTTTTTCACCGCATTTTTCGCCAATTTAATCAGATTTTCAACATCTTTTGAGGTTGCATCCAAGACATTGACAATAAAATTCGGATGTTTGGGAGAAATCATCGCTCCTCCAAAAGAAACGCCCTTTAATCCCGCCTCAGAGATTAAATAAGCCGCCGGCACGATTGGAAACGGATCGCTCTTTATTGGAAGCGAAGCCATAAATTTACGATTCTTAAAACTCGACAAAGGAATATTTTTAAAAGTGCTCCCCAAACTTGGATATTCCATTGGATGATTTGCCAGCCGATAATTCAAATTCTTCTCCGATTCTTCCATCAAAGATTGTCTATCTCCTTTTCTTAATTTAAAGACAGCTTCAATTATTACTTCCCTTCCTCTATTTTCTTTGAAAATACTGGAGCGGTAATTAAACAAACATTCATCAACCGTCCTTTTTACAATCCTCGGCTGCTTTTCTAAAATATCAAGGCTTACAACGCTTTCTATTATATTTTTTATCTCCTGTCCAAAAGCTCCGGCATTGCCTCGTACGGCTCCGCCAACAGTTCCCGGAAGTCCCGCCGCCCATTCTAATCCGGAAAAATTTTTTCCTAAAACAAATTCCAATAAATCGCTCATTAATGTCCCTGCTCCCGCAACAACCTCTCCGTCATTGTTTTCGATAAAATTAAAATTTGGCCGGAGGATTAAGCCGTCAAAACCTTTATCTCCGATTAAAACGTTGGTTGAACCGGCTAAAACAAAAATAGGCGCTTTTATTTTTCTCGCTTTTTCAATTGATTTTGCCAATTTATCCACCTCGTCTGTTTCAAAAAAATATCTCGCGTGTCCTCCTATTTTATAATGGCTTATCTGCTTTAATAAAACATTTTGGTCAAACATAATAATAAAATAAATAAACTAAAGGGATCGTTGCGGTGACCTCCAATTTTTTTACTTAGTGAGTGCTCAGCAAACGATCCCAATTTAATTATACAAAATAAAAAATTAATGGCAATTAAAAAAGAGGGCGGAAAAATCGCCCTCTTTTAATTAAAAAGATTAAAACTAAAATTTTGTCGTTCTATAAGAAAACTCTAACACTCTGCTCCCATTATGATTATAAATAACCCTTCCCTTTATAATTTCCCCTCCTAAAATCACCGGAAGGAAAAATTGATCTGCCTCCCACATATCGCCATACGGAATTTTTTTTGTCTCATACCACTTCGGCTTCATCTCCGCTGATTCAACCGGATTTCCAAACAATTTTTTTACCAGGAAAATATGGCACTGGGTCAAATGGTTGTAATCATTGCCTTTTTTGAGATAGAAGTCTAATTCCGCGGCCTTTACTAAACTCTTTCTCCTTACTTCCAGTCGGCATTCTTCCCAAACTTCTCTAATCAATGATTCTTCTATGCCTTCATTTTTCTCAACTTTCCCGCCAAAGCCGTTCACTTTTCCCGCTCCAAAACCCCCTTTCTTAAGAGCTAGAAGGATTTGATTCTCTTTCAACGGAAAGCAAAGGTTGGATATTTTCGCCATAATACTCCTCCTTATTTAAATTTTTATTGCTTATCTAAATATAACAATATTTCCTCATCTGTGCAAATAAAACCTCCGCCAGTCCAAAGGACTGGCGGAGGAAAAAAATCAGATAAGCTTTCCTTAAATTTTCCCGCTCTTTATCAGAGTAAGAATAAGAAAAACTTAACTCACTTATTTATATTATAACAAGCCAAAATAAAAAATCAAGAGTTAGCTCGACTTTTGAAAACAATAAATTTATAGCCGACAAAATTCCAAATGAGCGAAGCAACAATTGCAATACTTTTTGCGAAATTTAATCTCACAAATTCATTAGAGAAAATACTGTTTAATCTCAAAATATTGACTATCGATATAACAGCTGAAGAAATGGCCGGCAAATTATAGTATAAAACGTTAAAAATTATCTGATGAACAACAAACATTCCGATAACGGTCACCACGATAAATTTAACAATTTCGAGATAAATATTTGCCGTCTCCGCTTTAAATGTCCATTGTTTGTTTAAAATAAAACTGTTAACCATCGCCACTGCCACTGAAATTACATTAGCCACCAAAAATTCCTGCCCCAAAACCACGAAAGCCAAAGTAAATCCGAAATAAATTAAAATATTCAAAACAATAAAATCAACCGCGGTGTTAATCACTCCCACTGCCGCAAATTTGCCCGCTTGCTTAGTTGTCTCTCCGGAAATTATATTATTCATATTATTTTTTTAAAAAACTTATTATCGACCCTTTTAATTCGGGATGGTTTTCCATGATATCCGTACCATGCCCGCCTGTTTCATAAATTTTAATTTCTTTGCCAACGCCAATCGGCGTCAATTCAAAAAGCCGCTGATTCATTTCAACATTATTGCCGTCCGATCTTTCATCGTCTTTAGCGGCCACAAATAAAACTTCCTGTCCTTTTTTTAATTTTTGAGCCAACGGCTCTGTCTTAATTCCCCGATAATCCAAGCCTGCTGAGAGCAAAACTGCTTTCCTGAATTCCTGATTTTCGGCAATATATTGCAAAGCTAAATTCGCGCCAATGGAAACGCCGATAAAATAAATTTTCTCTGCAATTGCTTTTTTTTCTTCAATTAAATATTTTACCCCTGCTTCTAAATCAAAAATGCTGTTTTGATGTTCTTTATCGGAAAATTTTAAAAATCCATCCGGCCCTCCGTCTGATTCTCCGTGTCCCCGCAAATCAATGGCAATACTCCCGTAGCCGGCTTCTTGGGCTTCCGGGGCAAAATCTTGCCAAGATTCTTTTGTCGCCGGCATCATATGAACCAATACCAGCCAACCAATAGCGTTATTTTTTTCATAAACATCGGCAATAATTTTTATTCCGTCTTTTGCTGTTAAATGTATTTTTTTCATTTCTTAATTTAAAAGAAACTTAAACTTGCTATTGTCATTAAAGCGATTAAAGCGATAATTATTTTTGCAATTAATTTAACTATTTTTTTGTATGCCATAAATCTATGATAAAACTCCTATTATTTTTTTAAATTCATCCGGATTTAAACTGGCCTGACCAACTAAAAAACCGTCTATTTCCTCTTTTTCCACAAAACTTTTTATGTTTTCCGCATTAACCGAACCGCCGTATAATACCGCCGTATTTGAAATATGAAGTTCGGAATTTAAAATATTTTTAATAAATTTTATCATTTCCGCGGCATCATTGGGGTTATCGGAAACTTTCGTTCCGATTGCCCAAATCGGCTCATAAGCAATAATAATTTTTGATTTTTGGCTGCCATCCGCCGGCAATCCCTTAAGATCGTTTTGAAGTTGATTTTTAATGAATTCTTCCACGACTTCTTTGCTTAATTGGCGAGTCCCCAAATCTTCACCCACACATAAAACAACGTTTAATCCGTCTTCAAGCGATGCCAAAACCTTCCTGTTGATTGCCTCATCTGTCTCATTTAAATATTTGCGCCTTTCCGAATGGCCGATAATCACATATTCCACTCCAAAATCTTTCAACATTTTCGGCGATATTTCTCCGGTATAAGCCCCTTCATCTTTCCAAAAAACATCTTGCGCTCCCAATTTTATATTTTTTACCCTCAAATTCTGAATGTTTGTATCTGTAAGATAAACAAACGGCGGCGCAATAACCAGCTCGCCGTTAAAATTAATATTTTCCAATTCTTTTGATAGCAACGCTCTTTCCTCTTCAACTGTTGACGGATTCATTTTCCAATTTGCGATTATTATTCTCTTTTTAGTCTCCATTTTTAATTTTATTTTTAATTCGCTCTCTTAAAATATGCCAAATCCAAAAAATTCCTCCGAAAACTATCAACGCTAAAATTAGATAATCAAATTTTCTAAAATAAATATGAAGCACTTCCCAATTTTTCCCGAAAAACAGACCCAAATATGTCAAAAATCCCGACCAAATTATTGAACCGATAAATGTCAAAATTGAAAATCTCCATAAAGATTTTACCATCAAAACGCCCAAGGGGAAAGAAATAAAAGTTCTCACTACCGGCAAGATTCTGGAAATAAAAATTGCCCAATCGCCAAACCGATCTACCCACAATCTTGCCTTCTCGACTTCGCCGGAAACCTTATGATTATTCCAATGTAAAATTCCCTTGCGGACCAAATATCCCAGCCAATACGAAAAAAGCGAACCTGCTAAATTGCCCAAAGCGCCGAAAAAAATTACCAGCCAGAAATTAAAAATATTTTTAGCAACTAAAAATCCTGAAAATGGCATAATAATTTCTGAAGGAATGGGAATATTAACTGATTCTAAAAACATCAAAAAAAACACGCCGGCATAACCGGTTTGCTCAATTATTAAAAGTACGTAACGGGAAATTATTTCTAAAATTGCGGATATCATCTTAAAATTTTTGCCGCTTCATCTGGATCAACCATTGTAATTTCAATGCCTGTTCCTAATTCAAATCCGGCTGAAATGCTGATTTTCGGCAAAATTTCAATATGCCAATGATAATGGCTATGCGCTTTTTTATCTTTTACCGGCGCAGTATGGATAAAAAAATTATAATCCGGATCTTTTAATTTAATCTTTATTTTCTTCAAAGCCGCCTGAAGCGCCTCAACCGCAAATTCCATGTCATTTTCCGCCGTATCCTCAAAATAAGACAGATGTTTTTTGGGAAAAACCCTCAATTCAAAGGGCTCACGGGAAATAAAAGGGGCAAAAACAATTGCGCCTTCATTCTCATAAACTATTCGCTTGCCATATTCTTTCTCCCATTCAATCATCTCGCAGTGAACGCACTTTTTGTTTCTTTTATAAAAATTATCCGATCCGGAAATTGAATGAGAAACGTCAGGCGGCACCACTGGAATAGACATTATTTGGTAATGCGGATGATATATTGAAGCGCCGGCTTTTCTTCCCCAATTTTGAAAAATTGCAACATAAACCGAACAAATATCATTTGCAATATTTAAATATCTTTCCTTAAAAGCTCTAAAAACCAGATTGGCGTCTTCTTTGGATAAATAAGGAAAATTTTTATCATGGTCCTTACTGATTACTACTTCATGTCTCCCGATACCTTCAATAATCGAATAGGGCCCGTGATTATATGCCTGCGGACAAATATTTTTTGAAGCAAAAACCGGATATTTATTTGGAATTACTTGAACTCTCCACTTTTTCTTATTATCAGGGAAAATAAAAACCGGATGGCTGTTTGTTTTTTGAGGGTCTTCAAAAACACAATCTTTCTTTAATGCTTTTATTCTCTTTTCTTTTTTCAATAATTGGTCTGGTCTTTTTGCTCTTCCCGGCGCAATCACAATCCAATCCCCAGAAACAATATCTTGCCGTAATTCACTGTTCATGGTTTAATTCTGTTTTCATAATACCATTTCAAAACATCTTTTGCTATTGGCACCGCATTTAACCCTCCTTCTTTTGCATTTTCCACTAAAACCAAAACTGCGATTTCAGGATCATCAGCTGGTTCATAGCCGACGAAAAAAGCGTTAATTTTCGCATTTTCTTGAATCTGGGCAGTGCCGGTTTTTGCAGCAATTTTTATTCCTAAATCATTTAAAGAATAAGCTGTTCCATAAGGTTTTGAAACAGTGTCTGTCATTGCTTTCCGGACTTCCTTTAAATAAGGTTCTAAATTGGAATAATCATTTAAAATTTGTGGTTGAATTTCTTTTATTGTTTCTCCATTTCCTGAAATCATTTTTTTTGCGATAAAAGGCCGGTAAATCTTCCCGCCATTGGCAATTGCGGCAATATAATTGATAAGTTCAATCGGCGTAATTATTAAGTCTCCCTGTCCAATACTCACGTTATATGTATCGCCCAATCTCCATATTTGTCCGCTGACTTTTTCCTTTTTTTTCGGATCAGGTAAGTAACCGCTTGCCTCCGAAGATAAATCAATTCCGGTTTTTTCTTCAAAGCCGAATTGTCTCCAATAATTATTTAGTTTTTCCACACCTAATCCTTTTATTTTTCCCGAATTGCCGCTTATTAAACCATATTCATTTTCCGGCAATCCTCCTCCAACCGCGTAAAAATAAATATTGCTTGATCTGGCAATTGCTGAATAAAAATCAACCCAGCCGTGCGCTTTCCAATCAACGAAACGGGAAGGCTTATCGGGATAATAAGGATTCGGCACCTCAATATATCCTCGAGAAAAAATTTCCGTATCAACATCAATAATATTTTCCTTCAAAGCCGCCAAAGCAACTAAAGGCTTAACAGTTGAACCCGGCGAATAAAGCCCGGAAATCGCCCGATTAAAAAGCGGTTTTCTGCTGTCTGCCAATGCGCTTGGAGAAATTTCATTATTATCAAATCCCGGCAAACTTACCAAAGCCAAAATTTCCCCGTTTTTCGGATTAATGGCAATACCAGCTCCGTTTTCACTGCCGACATTATTTAATCCTTCCAATAATCGGCTATAAAAATATTTTTGAAAATCCGTGTCAATCGTTGTCTCAATCGCATAACCAGCCGCTGATTCGCGCAGAAATTTCTCGTCCATTATTTCTCCCTTGGCATTACGATAATACATTATCTGCCCTTCAATTCCGCGCAATTCATTGTCATAATAACTTTCTAATCCGCTTTTCCCGATAATATCATTTAAAGAAAATTCCTCATTGCTCTTCAAATCCTCTTTATCCACCAACCCCGTATAACCGAGTAAATGAGAAAAAATTTTAGCGTCAGAATATTCTCTTCTAAAATTTTCTTCAATCTGAACTGCTTTTAAATTAAGTTCTTTTATTTTTGCCTCCTGCTCTTCCGTTAATCGCGTTGCCAAAATAATTGCGCTTTGCTTTTCCAAATCAACATTAGCAATAGTTTCCTCTATTTCTTCTTCCGGAATATTTAGAACTTCCGCTAATTTTTCAAAAACTTGCTTTCGATTATTTTCCTTAAAAAATTCCGTCAATTTCAAACTCAAACGGAAAATCGGCTTATTTTCAACCAACGAATTTCCAAAGCGGTCATAAATTATTCCTCTTTTGGTTGATAAAGAAACAATTTGTCCGGAATTTACTAATGCCCGATGCTTATAAAAATCACCCTGCCAAACTCCAAAAACAGCCAATCTAAGAAAAATTATCGAAAAAATAAGCGCTCCGAAAAATCCCACAAGCTTAAAAGCTTTTTCCGAAAGTGGTATTTCTAAAAGATCCAAATCTTTCGCCAAATCATCAAGAACCGCTTCCTCTAAAAAGAAATCTTTTGATTTAGTCATTGGGTATTCATTAATAGTTATCAGTATTAATTTAAACCTAATAACAAAATAACTCAATAACTCTTAAAAAGAGATATCCAGCGGCTTTAATGGAATATTAAAAATCGGAGAATATTTTGAAATATTTTCTACTGCCGCTCCCGTCCCTCTCACCACGCAGGTTAAAGGGTCGTCAATTACGGTTGTTTTCACTCCAACTTCTTTCTCAATTAAAACATCTATGCCTCTTAAAAGGCTCCCGCCGCCGCACAAATAAATTCCTCGCGCCAAAATATCTCCAGCCAATTCCGGCGGAGCAATTTCAATAGTTTCTTTTGTAGCTTCAATAATTAAATGAAGTGATCGATTAATAGCCGCTCTAATTTGATGGCTCTTTATTATTACTTCTCGCGGCAAGCCAGTTGACATATCTCGGCCGCGAATCAAAAGCTCTAGCTTTTCTTCCAAAGGGATAGCTGCCCCAATTGCTATTTTAAGCTCTTCTGCCGTCGGCTCGCCTATTAATAATTTAAACTCATCGCGAATAAATTTAATGATATCATCATTAAATTTATCCCCTGCGATTTTCAGGCTTTTAGAATTCACCGTACCGTTCATGGAAATTATGGCGATATCCGTTGTGCCGCCGCCGATATCAATAATCATATTGGCAACCGGCTCATCTATAGGCAATCTTGCTCCCAGCGCCGCCGCAACCGGCTCCTCGATTAAAAACACCTTGCTTGCGCCGGCCAAAAGCACAACGTCTTCCACGGATTTTCTTTCAACCTCTGTTAAATTCGAGGGAATTCCAATGACTGCCCGATGAAAGCCAAAAAATTTATTACTGCTTATCCGCTTAAAATAATGGCGCAAAGTTTCCTGCGCCATTTCAAAATCGGAAATCACGCCATTAATCAAAGGTCTTACCACGGAAATATGAGAAGGTGCCCGCCCCAGCATTTTCTTGGCTTCATCGCCAATTGCCAAAACTTGGTTGGTTTTATTGTTGACCGCCGCGATTGTCGGCTCATTAATAATAATCCCTCGCCCCTTCACATAAACTAAAGAATTGGCTGTTCCCA
>MGIQ01000019.1:6436-27649 GCA_001793825.1 Candidatus Wolfebacteria bacterium RIFCSPLOWO2_01_FULL_38_11 | reverse complement strand
GAGATTTTAAATCCTCCGGCAGCCGATAATCAATCGCAAAATTATCAATTCCAGCCGCAAGAGCCAAAAGAAGAAACTTTAAAAATTTTAAGCGACCAAGCGGTTTTTGCTTATTGGACTGCGGAAAACTCCACTTCCTCGGAAATATTTTATATTAATGAAAGCGGACAGATTTTAAAAATAAAAGATAAAGAAGATGAAATAATCAGCGACCGCCCAATTGAGAATCTTCAGCAAACAAAGGCAAATAAAAACGGAAGTAAAATTATTGTTAAGCAAGGCGCCTCGAGCGCTCCCAAATTTGAAATTTTCGATATTGGTAAAAAAATTTGGCAATCGTTAAATAATGCTTCTGCCGCTGATTTTTCGCCGGACGGAAAAAGCGTTGCTTATTTGGAAAACACCGCAAAATCAAGCAATTTAATGACCAAAGATTTATCAAGCTCCAAACAAACATCTTCAAAGATTTTGTCTTTTAATCAAAAAGATTTTGATTTAAAATGGCTTGCCTCCGATAAAATTTTTTTAATTCCAAAACCCTCTTCGGAAATAGAAGGAGAAATTTGGGAAGTGGATATAAAAAAGAAGACATTAAAGCTCTTTGATAAAGGGTTGGGATTGACAATAAATTGGTCAAAAGATAGCAGTTATGGTTTGAGGTTTGTCAGCGCCAAGCCGGAAGGAAAACTTAATTTGATCGACTCTAGCGGCGCCATTAAAGCTAATATTAATTTTCTGACCTTGCCCGAGAAATGCTGGGTCAGCTTGGTCAACCTTTATTGCGCCGTGTTTTATTCCTATACTTCAAAAAGTTCGCCGATTCTTCCCGATGATTATCTAAAAAAAGCGGTGTATTTTGAAGATAAAATTTATTCAATCGACTTAAATAAAAATTCTTTCGAACAGCTTAATATTTATCCTCAATCGTCAATTGATGCCGTAAATCTTTCCGTATTAGGGAAAAATATTTTATTTATCAATCGCTACGACAAAAAGATTTATCAGCTGGGAATTTAAATAAAAAAGATTTTTCTGTAATCATCAATCTTGAAAAAAAATTTATCCCAAAAAATTTTAATTTATTCCAAATTGCCCGAAATGCGGCTTTTTTGGTTTTTTTTGGTTTTATCGATAATCGTTTCCGTCTTGGTGATTTTTTATCTTCCCTTAATTTTAGCTTTAATTCCTGTAAGTATCTTTTTTGTTTTGGATGTTGTTGTTTTTAACAGCATTGTTAAATTAGCGGAGTTGAATTTTCAGGTTAAAATTGAGCGCAATCAATTAAACAATGTTATTTCAACTTTAAGGGACGGCGTTATCGCCTATGACGAAAATATTAAAATTTTGGTTTTCAATCCTTCCGCGGAATCAATCTTTAATTTAAAAACCGAAGAAGTTTTGGGAAAAGATTTAAACCCCGAACAAATCAAAGAACCTCGTCTAAAAATATTAATCCAAACGCTTTTTCCTTCTTTGGCTTCCACTGCCATCAGGCATTCCGAGGCCGGCTCTTATCCCCAAATTATAGATATTTCTTTTGAAGATGAAGGACTTGAATTAAGAACTATTACCAACAAGATTACTGATTTCAAAGGCAATTTGCTTGGTTTTGTTAAATCAGTTTCCAACCGTACGCGCGAAGTGGAACTTTTACGTTCGAAAAATGAATTTATTTCCGTTGCCGCCCATCAGCTTCGCACGCCCTTGACCGGCCTTTATTGGGCTTTTGAAACCTTGGCAAAAGAAAATTTAAAAGAAGATCAGAAGCAGATTGTAACCACCGGATTGGAAGCATCTTCTTTTCTACTCAAAATCGTCAATGATTTGCTTGATGTCTCCAAGATAGAAGAAGGGCGCTTTGGTTATAATTTCGAAAAAATCAATTTAATCGAATTTATTGAAACCGTTATCAAGGAATTAAAATCCTTGGCTGATGAAGCGGGCGTAAAAATTTATTTTCAAAAACCCGAAGAGCCTTTGGAAATAAATGGCGACTCTCAAAAATTGGGAATGGCGCTTTTTAATTTAATTGATAATGCTATTAGATATAACGTTAAAAACGGCGAAGTGGTTTTAGCCGTAGAAAAATTAAAAGATAAGCCCTATCTTCAAATCAGCGTCAAAGATACCGGCATCGGTGTTCCTCCAGAAGTTACCAAGAAAATATTTACTAAATTTTTCCGGGCCGACAATGCCATGAAAATCGCTCCCAACGGCAGCGGCTTGGGCCTTTATATTGTAAAAAATATTATCAAGCGCCACGGCGGAGAAATTTGGGTTGAGTCGGAATTAAATCGCGGCAGCACTTTTTATTTTATAATTCCCCTTGATTCTTCTCTTATTCCCCAAAAAGAATTTATCTATGAAGAAGAGTAAAATATGCCAGAGCTTCCGGAAGTAGAAACAATTTCTCGCGATCTTGATAAAAAAGTCAAAGGATTGATAATCTGCGATTTCTGGACTGATTTACCCGCCAGAAATATTCCACATCCGCCCGCTCTCCAAGAATTTAAAAAAGAAATAATTAGCAGAAAAATTTTAAGAGTTTATCGCAAAGGGAAAAATATTTTATTCGATTTAAGCGGCGACAAGATTTTGCTTGTCCACCAAAAATTAACCGGCCACCTTCTTTACGGAAAATGGAAAATTAAAAAAATTGGGGGCAAATATCAAGTATCAAGTTTGATAACCGGCCCGCTTCAAGAAAAAGTTAACAATTACATTCATTTAATTTTTTATCTCAGTAACGGCTGGCAAATCGCTTTGTCTGATTTAAGGAAATTCGCGAAAATAATAGCTGGAGAGAAAAAAGAAATAGAAAATTTGCCGGAAATTAAAAATTTAGGTCCAAATCCCCTAAAAGTACCCTTTGATGAATTTTCCGAAATTTTAAAAAAGAAAAAAGGCAATATTAAAACTGTTCTTATGGATCAGGAAATTTTTGCCGGCATTGGCAATATTTATTCCGACGAGATTTTATGGCAGGCAAAAATTAATCCTTTTAAATCATCAAGCAAACTCGCTAAAAGCGAGCTAAAAAGCCTTTATTCTGCCACAAGTAATATCTTAAAAAAAGCTATTAAATTAAAAGGGACCTCGATTAGCGATTATCGCGATCCCTCTGGCCAATCCGGCGGCTATGCGAAGGTAAGAAAAGTTTATCAAAAAGAAGACAAACCTTGTCAGCGTTGCCAAACCCCTATCAAGCGAGTTAAAATTGGTTCAAGATCAGCTCATTTTTGTCCTGTCTGCCAGCGGCTTTGAGATGATATTTTAAGAAAATTAAATTTAGAATGGCAAAAAAACAAAATCTAAAATATATTTTTGTTGTTGGCGGAGTTATGTCCGGCGTTGGCAAAGGCATTGCCACTGCTTCCATTGCCAAGATTTTACAAGCCCGCGGTTTTGAAACTACGGCTGTAAAAATTGACCCTTACGTCAATGTTGACGCCGGCACTATGAACCCAACCGAGCATGGAGAAGTCTTTGTTTTGGATGACGGAATGGAATGCGACCAAGATATGGGCAATTATGAAAGATTTTTAGACCGTGGTCTGACGGCTGAAAGCTATATGACTACCGGCAGCATTTACCTTTCTGTGATTAATAAGGAAAGAAATCTTGAATATCACGGTCTTTGCGTGGAAGTTGTTCCTCATATTCCGCTCGAAATTTTAAATCGCCTCCAGAAAGCCGCTTCCAAGAATAAGGCGGAGATTATTTTAACTGAAATAGGCGGCACCGTGGGCGAATACCAAAATATTTTATTTTTAGAAGCAATCAGAATATTGAAATTGAAGAAACCCAAGGATGTGATTTTGGTTTTAGTCAGCCACCTGCCCTCTCTCTCCGCTGGCAGCGAATTAAAAACAAAGCCCACTCAATACGCTGTCCGGACTCTAAATTCCGCCGGCCTTCAGCCGGATATTATTTTAGCCCGCGCCGATGTTGCTTTGGATAAAAAGCGGAAAAACAAGATTGCTTTCAATTGCAATATTTATGAAGAAGATGTTATTTCCGCGCCCAATGTCGAAAATATTTATGAAGTGCCGCTGAATTTTGAAGAAGATAATTTAAGTCAGAATATTTTAGGAAAATTAAATCTTAAGCCGCGAAAAAAAGATTTAAGGAAGTGGCAGAATATGGTTAAATCGGCCAAGTCGCGCAAAGAGGTAAAAATTGGAATTGTCGGCAAATATTTCAGCGCCGGTGATTTTATTTTATCCGATTCTTATATTTCTGTAATTGAAGCGGTCAAACACGCCGCTTTTGCTTTTAAAGTAAAGCCCAATATTGAATGGCTTAGCTCTGAAGAGTTTGAAAAAAACAGCCAAAAGCTGAAAAACTTGTCAAATTATGACGGCATTGTTATTCCCGGCGGATTTGGCAGCCGAGGAGTTGAGGGAAAAATTAATGTTATTAAGTATTGCCGTGAGCATAAAATTCCTTTTTTCGGGCTTTGCTACGGCCTGCAATTGGCTGTGGTTGAATTTAGCCGCTCAGTTGCCGGATTAAAAGGAGCAAACACCACTGAAGTCAATCAAAATACTCCTCATCCGGTAATTGATATTTTGCCGGAGCAGAAAAAAAATCTTTCTGAAAATAAATACGGCGCTACAATGCGCTTGGGTGCTTACCCCGCCAGCTTAAAAAAGGGGACAATTGCTTACGAAGCTTATAAAGAGCATTTGATTTCTGAACGCCATCGCCATCGCTACGAAGTTAATCCGGAATACGTTGCAATACTGAGCAAAAAAGGATTGGTTTTTTCCGGTTTTTCTCCCAACCGCCATTTGATGGAAATTATTGAATTGCCAAAAGAAAAACACCCCTTTTTTGTTGCAGTTCAATTTCATCCGGAATTCAAATCTCGTCCGCTTAGTCCCCACCCCTTATTTAAAGAATTCATCAAAACATCGTTAAATAAAAAATAATTATGATTATTTTTCTCTGCGGACCAGATTCTTATCGCCGCCGGCAAAAAGAAAAAGAATATATCGGCCGATATCGCCAAAAATATTTAACTTCCGCTAATTTCGATTTTAGCGATTCAAGCGATGAAACTTTTTTGAAACTCCGGGAATTTTCCGCCAATTACTCGATTTTTGAGCAATTTAAAATGGCTATTCTGGAGAACATTTTTGAAATCTCCGAAAAAGAAGAAAAAGCGTTTATAAGTTTTTTAAAAGAAAATCTAAAAAACAAGGATTTGACGATTTTAATCTCCGAAGAAAAAAAACCTTCCCCAAAATTTAAATTTCTGACTGGAGAGCCTGTTGTGGTTCATGAGTTTAATAGTTTGGAAGGGTCAACTCTTGATTTTTTCATTAAAAAAGAAGCGGAAAAAAGAAATATCAAATTAGCTCCGGGAGTTATCAGGTTTTTATCAGAGATTTTTAAAGGCGATACTTGGGCGCTCGTGACTGAGCTTGATAAATTAGCTTTGATAGAAAATAAAAATATTGACGAAAATAAAATAAAAGAATTGGTTGGCTACCCCCAAGCTCAAAACCAGCCAAAATTCTTTTCCCAAATAAATGATCTTCTTAGCGGTTCTCTAAAACAGAAAACCGCTGTTTTGGAAATCCTTTTAGGGACTGATGATTCAGCAAAAATTTTTAATTTTTTAGCCAGTTTTTCCGGTCCGTTTGTTAAAAAATTCGCTGATTACGACGCTGCGGTAAAATCAGGAAAAATGGATTATGAAGAGGCATTGGTTGATTTTGCGCTTGCTTAAAATCAGCGGCTGAGCCGTTTCTTTAAAAACCCGCATAAATACTGGGGAAAAATCGGCTCAGCCGCTGATTTTTTGAACAAAATCGGGTTGAATTGCGATCTTTAATATGCTATTATTATAAAGTCCAAACAGGGCTTATTTTTTTATAAATGGCTAAAAAAACTTTTGAAAAAGAGGAGAAAAAACCTCAAAATAATGTTTCTTACGAAGCAAAAGATATTTATGTTTTAGAAGGGTTGGAGCCGGTTCGTAAAAGGCCGGGCATGTATATTGGTTCAACCGGTATTGAAGGCCTTCATCATTTGATTTGGGAAGTGGTTGATAATTCGCTTGACGAAGCCATGGCTGGCTACGCCAAAAACATAAAAATAGAAATTTTTAAAGGCAATCGCGTTGCTATTACCGACGACGGCCGGGGAATTCCCGTTGATATTCATCCTCAAACTAAAAAATCCGCTTTGGAAACCGTAATGTGCACGCTTCACGCCGGCGGAAAATTCGGCGGAGAATCTTACAAAGTTTCCGGCGGTCTTCACGGCGTCGGCGTTTCTGTTGTCAATGCCCTGTCAAAATGGATGAGGGCTGAAATTTGCCGAGACGGTAGCCTGTATTCCCAGGAATACGAACGAGGTATCCCAAAATATAAAGTTAAAAAAGAAGGCAAATGCGGCGCCTCGGGAACTAAGGTTATTTTTGACCCTGATCCGGAAATTTTTTCCAAAACCGATTTTGAGTTAAAAAAAATAATTGATCACTTGCGCCAACAGGCATTTCTGACAAAGGGAGTTAAAATAGAAATAATCGATTATCGCGAAGAAGCGCCGAATTATTATTCTTTTTATTTTGAAGGAGGGCTTCTTTCTTTTATTGATTATCTGAATCATTTCCGCCATCCGATTCAAAAAGAAATTTTTTATATTCGTAAAGATTATGAAAACATAGAAGTCGAAACTGCTCTTGTCTACAACAATGAAATTGAAACAACGGAATTAAGTTTTGCCAACAATATTTATACCAGCGATGGCGGCAGTCATTTGACCGGTTTTCGATCGGCCATTACCAGAACCTTAAATGATTACGCCCGCGCCAGCAATTATCTTAAAGCTTCAGATGAAAATTTAAGCGGCGATGATGTCAGAGAGGGATTAGTTGCTATTGTTTCCGTAAAACTTCCCGAACCTCAATTTGAAGGGCAGACCAAAGCAAGGCTTGGCACGCCGGCTGCCCGAAGCGCAGTGGAAGCAGTCATCAACGATGCCTTAAAAGAATTTTTTGAAAAAAATTCCGCTGATGCCAGGTTGATTATAGAAAAATGTCTGCTTGCTCAAAAAGCGCGCAAAGCCGCCAAAGCCGCCAAAGAAACTGTTTTAAGAAAAGGCGTTTTAGAAGGCATGACTTTGCCCGGAAAACTGGCTGATTGTTCCAGTCGCAATCCCGAGGAATCGGAATTATTTATTGTTGAAGGCGATTCCGCCGGTGGCTCCTGCAAGCAAGGCAGAGATCGCCGCACTCAAGCCGTTTTGCCGTTAAAAGGAAAAATTTTGAATGTGGAAAAATCCCGCATTGATAAAATGCTGGCCAACAATGAAATTAAGTCGTTGGTTATTGCCATGGGCACAGCGATTAGAGACAGCTTTGATATCGGCAAATTGCGTTATCATAAAATAGTCATTATGACGGATGCTGACACCGACGGCGCCCACATCAGGACATTGCTGCTTACTCTTTTCTACCGTTATTTCCCGGCTTTGATAGAAAACAGTCATCTTTATATTGCCCAGCCTCCGCTCTACCGCCTTCAAAAAGGCAAAGAATTTAAATACGCTTATAGCGAATCTGACAAGGAAAAAGTTTTTAAATCTTTTGGAGATGTAAGCTCTATTAATGTTCAGAGGTATAAGGGTTTGGGAGAAATGAATCCCGAACAGCTTTGGGAAACAACCTTAAATCCGGAAAATCGGATGTTTAAGGTTGTCAGTATTGAAGACGCCCAGAAAGCTAGTGAGCTGTTTGATATTTTAATGGGCGAAAATGTTGAGCCGCGCAAAGCTTTTATCCAATCTCAGGCAACTTTAGTTAAAAATCTTGACATCTAAAGTTTTCTATGACAATCTATATCTCGTATGCTATCTCGTATGCTTAATCGCTTGATGTCTTACATTTATGAATCTCGCCAGGAACTTCAGCGTGTTAATTGGCCTTCAAAAAATGAAACAATCCATTTAACTTTAGTGGTTATCGGCGTTTCTCTCTTAATCGCCGCTTTCTTGGGCGCTTTGGATTTTGTCTTAAAATATATTTTAGGATTAATGTTGGCTTAATTTATTTATGGAAAAGCAGGAAAAGAAATCTAAACAATTCCCCGAAGGAGCGAAAAAAGGCGAGCGCCATTGGTATGCTGTTCATACTTATGCCGGCTATGAAGATGCTGTTTGCCGTTATCTCAAACAAAGAGTTGAATCATTGGAGATGCAGGACAAGATTTTGAATGTCATTGTTCCAAAAGAAAAGAAAGTGAAAATTAAAAATGGCAAAAGAAAAGCGGTTGAAGAAAAAATTTATCCGGGCTATGTTTTGGTGGATATGATAATGTCTGAGGATTCCTGGTATGTTGTCCGAAATACCCCCCGCGTTACCGGTTTTGTCGGCGCTGATGCCACTGAACCGACTCCGCTTTCCAAAGAAGAAATTGAATCTTTAATGGCTCGGATGAGCACTGAAGAGCCGAAATTAAAAGTTGAATATAGCGTTGGCGAAACAGTTAAGATAACAGACGGTCCGTTTAAAGATTACGAAGGCAAAATCGAGAATATTGACGAAGAACACGGAAAAATTAAAGTTATGGTGCCGATTTTCGGAAGGGAAACAGCCGTAGAATTAGATTCATTACAAGTGCAAAAGATATAAAGGGCTTTATTGAAAAATTTAAGCCAAAGGCGTATAATTTTTCACTATAAAACCTTTACCCAGCACATACTTTACTAATGATGTCAGTTTCAAAAAAAGAAAGATTTTTTAAAACAAACTATCTTTTATTATGTCGTCATCGCCAGTAAAGTATATGCTTGGTGCTCCATGTTGTAGATAAATTTTCATCGCTACGCATGGAGCTTCACTCGAAAATTTAAACAACATGGGCAAACCAATTAAAACAATTTTAAAACTTCAAATTCCGGCCGGCGCCGCCAATCCGGCTCCGCCGATTGGTCCGGCCTTGGGCCAGCATGGCGTCAATATCGCTCAATTTTGCCAGCAATTTAACGAGGCCTCCAAAGCAATGGCCGGCAATATTGTACCCGCGGAAATTACTATCTTTGAAGACAGGACTTTTGAATTTAAACTAAAAACTCCGCCTGCTTCTGACTTGCTTCGCAAAGCCGCTGGTATTGAAAAAGGTTCGGGAGATCCTTTGAAAAACAAAGTTGGCCAAGTTAATAAAGACCAGATCAGGGAAATTGCCGAGAAAAAAATGGCTGATTTAAACGCCAATGATATTGAAGCGGCAATGAAGATTGTTGAAGGAACAGCAAGGTCAATGGGAATAGAAATAAAAGAGTAATTAAATGTACTCTTTTTTTGTTTCTTTAAAAATTTTATAAGGAGAAAAACCCGGCTTGATGCCGCTGCAAAAAAACATAGTTGCGGGAACTATAACCGAAAACAAGGAGGTAGCAATGAATAACGGAATATTTCCGGCATGTGAAGAGGAAAAAGATGCTCCTGTTCCGGCGACAAAAGGAAGCATTATTCATCTGAAGGTCGGCGAAGTTTGCGACAAGGATGATTGCGATTACGAGAAAGACTGCC
This sequence comes from Candidatus Wolfebacteria bacterium RIFCSPLOWO2_01_FULL_38_11, assembly GCA_001793825.1. Taxonomy (GTDB): domain Bacteria; phylum Patescibacteriota; class Minisyncoccia; order UBA6257; family UBA9933; genus GWC1-37-10. The sequence continues at coordinate 18,105 of MGIQ01000019.1, read as the reverse complement.
GAGGGCGTGATCCAGAAAGAGATGCGGCGTTTGTCTGTGATGTCGAAAGCATATCAAAGACCTAAGCGATGGTTTTTTTAATTCTAACTCAAGGGTGGCAAAAGCCGCCCTTTTTTATTATAATTTCTACAAATATTATGTATTTTCCTACTATCGGACTGGAAATTCACGTTGAGCTTAAAACCAAAACAAAAATGTTTTGCGGCTGTTTGAATAACCCGGATGAAAAAACTCCCAATTTAAATATCTGTCCCATTTGCCTGGCTCATCCCGGAACTTTGCCTGCTATTAATAAAAAAGCCGTTGAAGCGGTGTTAAAACTGGGTCTGGCTTTGGGCGGAAATCCGTCAGCTGATAATTCCAAATTTGACCGTAAAAATTATTTTTACCCCGACTTGCCCAAAGGTTATCAAATTTCCCAATATGACCACCCGATTATTTCCGGAGGAAAATTAAAAAATATCAGATTAAGAAGAATTCATCTTGAAGAAGACACCGCGCGTTTGCTTCATGAAACATATAACATGAAACATGAAGCACAAAAAAATGTTCCAAGTTTCAAGCTTCAAGTTTCAAGTTTGGTTGATTTCAATCGCGCTGGCCTGCCCTTAATGGAGCTTGTTACCGAACCAGATATTAAAAGTGGAAAAGAAGCTGTAGAATTCGCTAAAGAACTTCAGCTTATTCTCCGTTATCTCGGAATTTCCGACGCTGATATGGAAAAAGGGCATATGAGGATTGAGGCCAATATTTCCATAAGTTCCGGCAATCAGCTTGGCACTAAAGTTGAGGTGAAAAATTTGAATTCTTTCCGGTCAGTTGGCGATGCGATTGACTATGAAATCAAGCGTCAGGAAGAAGTTTTAGAAAAAGGCGAGAGTATCAAGCATGAAACCCGCGGCTGGGATGAAATTCATAAAAAAACGAAACATCAGCGCGCCAAAGAAGAAGCCCACGATTACCGTTATTTTCCAGAGCCGGATTTGCCGCCTTTTGATTTAAAAAAATTTAATCACAAAGAGTTGAAATCTTCACTGCCTGAACTGCCGGATCAAAAACGGGAAAGATTTGCCAAAGAATTTTTATTAAATCCAGAGCAGATTGAAATTTTAATTTCCGATCAGGAACTCTCTCATTATTTTGAAGAATCGGCTTCCGAACTTTTTTCCGGAAAATCTGAACTGGAGAAAACAAAAAGCATCCAATTGCTTTTTAATTATTTAACCAGCGACCTCAAGGGCTTGATCAATGAAAAAAACATAACCGCAGCTGAATTAAAAATTACTCCGGAAAATTTCGCCGATTTGGTTGTTTTAATAATTAAAAACGAAATTTCCAGCCGCACTGCCAAAGATGTTTTAAAAGAAATGAACGAAACCGGACTAGACCCGCGTCAAATCATCGAGAAAAAAGGACTTAGCCAAATTTCCGACAAAGAATCAATCGAAAGAACAATCAAGGAAGTAATGGCCGAGAATCCCGCAGCCGTTTCCGATTACAAAGGAGGTAAAGAAACCGCCTTGCAGTTTCTAATCGGAAAATCAATGGCAAAATTAAAAGGCCGGGGAAATCCAGAGATGGTAAAAAATATTTTAAAAGAATTTTTAATTTAACTAATTATGTTTGAAAATTTTGAGAAATCGAAACCGCTTGAGCCAAACGAAAAAAGATTAAAAGAAAACGCTGATAAATTCAAAAAAGAAAATCTCCAAAAATCAATCGAAGTGTTGGAAAAGAGGAGGGAAAGCGCGAAAAATGATGCGGAAAGAACTGCCATAGACGCCCAAATAAGCAATAAAGAAAAAGAATTAAAAGAGCTCGGAAATTAATTTAATTTCCGAGAAATTTCTTAGCGAGTATTAAGGCCTCTTTTTCATTGCTTGCCCAAATTATTTCTTTGTCTTTCCTAAACCAGGTCATTTGGCGCTTGGCATAACGCCAAGTGCTTCTTTTAATAAGTTCAACGGCCTCAGAAAGTGTAATTTTTCCATTTAGATAATTGATAATTTCGCGGTATCCGATGGCGTCAAAAACCGTCAGCGAAGGATTATATTTTTTAATAAGAGCTTCTACTTCATTAACAAGCCCGTTTTTTATCATTTGACCAGTCCGTTTTCTGATTTTATTTTTCAATTTTTCTTTAGGGAGATTAATGCCTATTTTTAGCGCGTTAAACAATGGTTGGCCTTGTTTTCTTTGGAGAGAGAAAGGTTTGTTCGTTATTATGGTTATTTCCAATGCTCTTATAATTCTGCGCGGATTATTTTTATCAATAATATAGGCAGCTTCCGGGTCAAGAGAAATTAATTTTTCATAAAGATGAGGCAATCCTTTTTCTTTAAGTTCTTTTTCCAGTTTTTTGCGCAGTTGTGAATTGGGGCTTGCTGGCGGAATGTCCAAATTATCGACAACCGCTTTAATATAAAGACCAGTGCCGCCGACTATAATCGGCAAATTATTTCGCTGTAAAATTTTTTTTATTTTTTTGAGGCAATCTTTTTTATATTCGGCAAGCGTATAGTTTTGATTTGGATTTTTGATATCAATTAAGTGGTGGGGGATTGATTGAATTTCCGCCTTGGTTGGCTTGGCTGTTCCAATATCCATTCCTTTATAAACTTGCCTTGAATCAGCGGAAATTATCTCCCCTTTGAATTTTCTGGAGATTTTTACGGCTAAATGGGATTTTCCGCTTGTCGTTGGGCCGACAATTACGATTATTTTTGGCTTTTGGCCTAATTTTTGCTTAAAAAGGCGAGATGTTGACATATTTATATAGTATGCTATAATGCTTTAAGGTGAGGTCAAACTATTTGACCATTTCTAAGGATAGCATCACAAAAGGGTTTTGATTATTATTTGAACTAATAAGTATCAAAATCCTTTTGCCGGCCAGCGGGCGTCCGCTGAAGATCTATAATAATGTAATGTACTGCTAAAATGAGTACACACATTAATAGGCCTTCGGTAGTCTGGCAAACCTCGCCTTCTTATTATATTAGCAGAATTTGACAAGTTTTTATGTTCTGCTAACATAATAATATCAGCAACTTAACATATTATTTTAATAAGAAATAAAAAGAAAGGAGGATTATTTAAGTGCCACTAGCGTCATGGCCAATGCCTTTTTAAGCTAAGTATAAAATTAACTTAGAAAGGAGGTGAGTGTCTTTTGACTAAGTCCCTACTCGGCGTGAGGGCAACGGCCTATAACAGCGCTAAGATCGCTGTTCTGGGCTAGAGTTTAGCAAACCAACCTTTTAAAAAGGAGGTTTCAATGATACGAGGACAGCCTGTACATGTAGCGCTTACCAGTATACTCGAGCCACCGATATCCAGGGCCACAAAGCACGTCGCCTTCGCTTGACCCGGCCCACAAGGGCCCGTAAGGTTCGGTATTTCAGGGACAAAATCGTCCCGGAAAGGTGGTGAGTAAAGCCAGGAAGCTTGTGGTAAAATCAATATTACAGATACTGAATAGTATCTAAGAATATTGATAATTGCCATAAGTTTGGCAAAAAAAGTCTTTCTTTCTTCTTTTATGAAAGGAAATTTAGAGAATAGGCAGGCCGAGTTCAATCTTCGAAAGATTGGACTCGGCCTATTTTTTATTCAGTTAAAATTTTCTCAGTTCATGAAGAAGGCCTAATGTTTTGATATTTTTATTTTTAAGCCTCGACTGCGTCGGGGCTTTTTTATTTCTTATAATTTATCTTTGGTTTCTCTTTTGATTTTTTCAATCAATTCCTCAATTTTTATCTCACCTAATTGCCCTTTTATATGATGTCTGACGCTTGCGGAATTATTTTGCAATTCTTTGTCGCCTGCCACGAGAATATAGGGGATTTTTTGCAATTCTGATTCGCGAATGCGCTTTCCTAATGTTTCGTTGGTTTCCGCCATCTCGGCCTCAATGCCGTTTTCCAGGAATTCCTTTAGTATTTTTTTTGCGTAATCAGCTTGTTTGTCGCTAATCGCCAGAATTTTTACTTGCACCGGAGCGAGCCAAAGCGGCAAATTACCGCAGGTTTTTTCCATCAGAAATGCGAAAAATCTTTCAAAAGAGCCGAAAATCGCCCGATGGATTATTACCACCGGTTTTTCTTTGCCATCTTTGTCAATATAATAAAGATTAAATTTATCGGCTGAATAATAATCTACCTGGATCGTGGCAATTGTTTCTTCTTTTCCCCAAATATTTTTTATCTGAATGTCTATTTTCGGGCCGTAAAAAGACGCTTCTCCGATTGCTTCCGTAAATTTATATCCGGTTTGCTCCAATGATTTTTTTAAAATTTTTGAGCCTTGCTCCCAAACTTTTTTATTTTTAATATCTCCAAATTTTTCCTTATTTTTGAAATCAGGCAATGACAATCTGTACCAATAGCCTTCAATTTTGAAAACATCAAAAACTTTTTTATGCATTTTAAACACGTTGATGATTTCCTGTGATAGACCGTCTTCCGTTGTGTAAATATGGGCGTCATTTTGGGTAAATCCTCTTGCGCGGATTAATCCCGTTAGAACTCCGGAGCGTTCATATCTATAAACCTGCCCGAATTCAGCGATTCTTAAAGGCAAATCTTTATAACTTCTTAAAGTGTGCTTGAAGATAGAATGGTGGTGAGGGCAATTCATTGGCTTTAAATAATATTTTTCCTCGTCAATTTCAATCGGGTTGTACATTTCTTCTTTGTAGTGAGCCAAATGCCCTGATTTTTTATATAAATTTTCTTTTGCCAAAATAGGCGTAAGCACATGAGGATAGCCGTTTTCTTCTTCCAGATTGTAAATATATTCTTCCAGTTTGTGCCGGATTTTATAGCCGCGAGGCAGCCACAAAGGCAATCCTCGGCCTATTTCTTCATCAATCATAAAAAGCCCCAGCCGTTCGCTTAAATTCCTGTGGTCGCATTTTTCCGCCTGCTCCATCATTTTTAAATAACCAGACAGCTCATTTTTCGATTCAAACGCAACTCCGTAGATTCTGGTAAGCATTGGGTTTTTTTCATCGCCTTTCCAGTAAGCGCCCGCTATTTTGGTAAGTTTAAAGGCATCAGGGTCAATTTCTGAAGTTGATTTAATATGAGGGCCGGCGCATAAATCAATGAAATTTCCTGAATTGTAAATTGAAAGCGGTTTTTTTGATTTTTGAAGTTCTTTTATTAATTCCAATTTATACGATTGATTTTTTCCGCCCGAGGCGGAAAAAATCTTTTTCGCTTCCGCGAATGATGTTTTTTCTTTTTTAAATTCTAAATTTTGTTTTATCAATTCGCGCATCCGTTTTTCCAATTCAGGCAATCCCGCCTCCGCTAAAGCTCCGGCGGGCAAGGCAAAATCATAATAAAAGCCGTTTTCAATAGTCGGCCCAATGCCAAGCTTGGCTTTGGGGAATTTTTCCAAAACTGCCATGGCCATCAAATGGGAAAGCGAATGGCGGATTTTTTCCATATTTTTTTCCATATTTTTAGCGTAATTCAATTGCCGCTTGAGCTATTAATTTCGGCTCATTATCCTTTAGGGAAATTTTCCCTTCCACTATTAAGATATTATTTTCCTGCCAAAGATTGGGGTTTTTGCCTAAAGTGTCGGAAAAAACTATTACTTCCATATTATCGTTCAAATCTTCGATTTTTGCAAAAATCATTGCTTGGCCGCCTTTGGTGACAATTTTTTGGATTTTGGTAATTACTCCGGCAATTCTGTAAATTGTGCCATTTCCGTTTTTTGCTTCTTTAATTCCTTTTATCGGTTTTACCTTTTTTATCAAGAGTTGGTCTTGATAAATTTTTAAAGGATGATCGGAAATATAAAGTCCGACCAGTTCTCTTTCCCAAATCAATTTTTCCTTATTTGTTGCCGGCGCTGCTGGTTCTAATTTTAAAGAGCCGTTGGATTTATAGTCCGAACCAAAGAGATTGTTTTGAGGCAAGTTGGCTGATTTTTTGGCGCTTTGGCTGTAAGCTAAAATATTTTCAATATTCGCAAGAAGCCCACCTCGTTCAATTTCAAAAGAATCAAATACTCCGGCTTTAATCATGCTTTCCATTGATTTTTTATTTAAATCTTTATGGAGAACTCTTTTAAGAAAATCCTCGAAATTTTGGAAATTCCCGCCTCTTGTTCTTTCGTCAATAATAGCTTCCACGATTGCCCCGCCTACGTTTTTAATTGCCAAAAGGCCGAAGCGGATATTTCCTTCTTCCGGCACAAAATTGACAAAACTTTTATTGATGTCCGGCGGCAATACCTTAATATTCGCTTTTCTGGTCTCATCAATTAAAAACGATATTCTTTCTATATCACTGCTTTCCGCATTAAACAAACTTGTCGTAAATTCGATTGGGTAATGGGATTTTAGATACGCCGTTTGATAGGCGATTAAAGCATAGCAAGCGCCGTGGCTTCTGTTGAATCCGTATTTGGCAAAGGGGGGGAACAATTCCCAGATTGCTTCCGCGGTTTTCTGGGCAATGCCGTTATCAATCATGCCGTTAATCAGTTTTTCTTTTTGGGCATCAAGCAGTTCTTTAATTTTTTTTCCAATGGCTTTGCGCAAAGTGTCCGCTTCCGGCAAAGAAAAGCCGGCTAAGTCGCGCGCAATTCTCATCATTTGTTCTTGGTAAATTCCAATGCCGTAAGTATTTTTTAAAATCGGCTCCAGTTTGGGATGAAGATAAGTTATTTCTTCTTGGCCGTATTTTCTTTTGATGTAATGGGCAATAAGTTCCATTGGTCCTGGCCGGTAAAGGCTTACCATAGCAATGATATCTTCAAATTCTGTTGGCTTTAATTCTTTTAAATATTTTCGCATTCCGTCTGATTCCAATTGAAACACGGAAACCGTTTCTCCCTTTCGCAATAATTCAAAAGTTGCCTTATCGTCAAGCGGTAAATCTGAAATATTGATTTTTTCGCCGCGCATTTCATTAATTAGTCTTATTGTCTCTTCGATAATTGTCAGGTTTTTCAACCCCAGAAAATCCATTTTCAAAAGTCCCAGCGCTTCCACGCTTCCCATTTCAAATTGGGTAATAATAATATTTTGGTCTTGCGGCGCGTATTGCAAAGGAACGTAATTTGTCAGCGGTTCTTTGCTGATAACTAATCCGCAGGCGTGCACTGAAGCGTGACGCGCCACTCCTTCTAAATGTTTGGCTGATTCAATCACTTTTTTGGCATCCGGATTGCTGTCGTATAAGTCTTTTAATTCTTTTACGCTTTTTAAAGCGCTTTCTAAATTTTGTCCGGGCCCTAGTGGAATTGATTTTGCGATTTGGTCTCCCAAGATATAGGGCAGGCTTAAAGCCCGCGTTGCGTCTCTGATTGCCGCTCGAGCCGCCATTGTTCCAAAGGTTATTATCTGGGCAACTTTATCTTCTCCGTATTTTTGGCGGACATAAGCAAAAACCTCATCTCTCCTGTTATCGGCAAAATCAATATCAATATCAGGCATTGCAATGCGCTCCGGATTCAAAAACCTCTCAAAAAGTAAATCGTATTTTAAAGGGTTGACATCGGTAATTCCCAAAACATAAGAAATCAAACTTCCGGCCGCCGAACCTCTGCCCGGCCCTACCACGATGCCGTGGTCTTTAGCCCAATTGACAATATCTTGGACAATCAAAAAATAATCGGCAAAATTCGTTTTTTCAATCACGCCTAATTCATATTGCAGTCTTTCTAATACTTTATTGTCAGCATTCGGGAATTTTTCTGATAACCTCTCTTCTAACAATTTTTCCAAAAATTGGTTGGCAGTTATTCCCTCTTCAAGGGGGAAAGATGGTAAAAGAATTTGGCCAAGAGTAAGTTTGATATTGCACCGCTCGGCAATTTTCGAAGAATTTTCAATTGCTTCCGGAAAATCCTTGAAAAGTTCCGCCATAATTTTCGGCGATCTCATCGAGAAATCATCCGCTCTCAAAGTCAGCCGGTCGTCATCGCTTAATTTGTTTCCGGTCTGCACTGCCAAAAGTATGTCGTGATATTCCGCGTCTTCCGGTTTTAAATAATGGATATCCTGCGTGGCAACTAAGGGAATATTGGTTTTTTCGTGGAGTTTTAAGATTCCTTCAATAGCTTTTTTTGCTTCTGGAATATTTTGATGAGACCCGATTTCCAGAAAGAAATTTTCTTTTCCGAAAATTTCCTGATATTGTCGCGCGATCATTTCCGCGTCTTCAAATTTTTCATTTAAAACCAATTGGGAAATTTCTCCGCCCAAGCATCCTGATAAGGCAATAATGCCTTTATGAAATTCCTTTAATAATTCTTTATCAACTCTCGGCTTGTAATAAAATCCTTCCAAATTCGCTTTGGTGACTAACTGGATTAGATTTAGCCAGCCAATGTTGTTCTCCGCTAAAAGCGTAAGATGAAAATATTTATCTCCGTTTTTACCCCCCTCTTTTTCAAACCGGCTTTTCGGCGCCACATAAATTTCCACCCCCAAAATCGGCTTAATGCCCGCTTTTGTCGCTTCTTTATAAAATTCAATTGCGCCGTAAAGATTGCCGTGGTCAGTCAAAGCCACTGAATTCATCCCTAATTCTTTCACTCGGGAAACTAAGTCATTGATTTTTGCCAGTCCGTCAAGCAGGGAATAATGGGAATGAGTATGAAGATGCGCGAATTTCATAACCTTATTATAATTTTATAAATTATCCGCACAAGCCCCGTTAGAAAGTAATTTTTCAAACAACACAGGCAATATCTTATTTTAATTGTTCACGATGAGAGCTTTCTAATGGGGCAAGTCTTGTTAAAATTTTCCGAAACAATTATTATTATTTAATATGCTCAAAATTGCTTTTTTCGAAATTGAAGATTGGGAAGCTGATTATGTGAAACAGCGCCTGCCGGACGCTGAATTATTTTTTAGCCGAGAAAAATTAAACAAAGATAATCTTCCGGAAATTCTTCGGCAAAATTCAGGATTAAAAGATTTTGACGGTATTTCTATTTTTGTCGGCTCGGAAGCCAAAAAAGACGTAATTAACAGCTTTTCCGGCCTTAAATTAATAACCACCCGCTCTACTGGTTTTGACCACATTGAACACAGCGAAATAAAAAATAAAAATATTAAGACCGGATATGTTCCGGGCTATGGCGACAATACAGTGGCGGAATTTGCTTTTGGATTGCTTCTAAATCTTTCCCGCAAAATTTACGAGGCCTTTGATAGAATTCGCGAAAAAGGCGAATTTTCTTTTGAGGGTCTCCAAGGGTTTGATCTATCCGGTAAAACTATCGGTGTTTTAGGCACTGGCCGCATTGGCAGACATTCAATCAAAATTGCCAAAGGCTTTGGCATGAATGTCATCGCTTATGACGCATATCCCAATAAAGATTTAGAAAAAGAATTGGGATTCCAGTATGTTTCTTTAGATAATTTATTTGCCAATTCAGATGTTATTACTCTTCATTTGCCTTACAGCGAATCAACTCATCATATTATTAATTCCGAAAATATTAAGAAGATGAAAAAAGGCGTGATTTTAATAAATACTGCTCGCGGCGGTTTGGTTGACACTGAAGCTTTGATTAAAGCTTTAAATGAAGGACAAATCGGAGGATACGGCGCCGATGTTTTTGAAGAAGAAGGAATCACCAAGGATGAAAGGGCGTTTTTGCTCTATGGCCACCCTGAAGGCCATAATTTAAAAACCGCTTTGGCTAATCATGTCTTAATTGACATGCCCAACGTCATCATTACTCCGCATAACGCTTTTAACACCAAAGAGGCATTGATGAGGATTTTGGATACTGATTTAGAAAATATTAAAAGTTTTATTGAGAAAGGAGAAACAAAATATCCAATCCCAAATTCTTAATTCACGTGTTAATTATCTATCTTTTCAATCGTTTCTTTTTTCGGATTAAAGAATTTTTCCGCCATTGGTATATTAAAAGTTTTTTCTTTTACACTCACGCCGTTATTTCTTTTTTTGAGAAACTAGACAGGTTTTTCGCTTTAAAAATAACTTTTCGTTTCCTGTTTCAGCCTCTTTACGCCGACCGCAGCGCTATTGGTTATATTTTAGGCTTCATTTTTCGCTCTATTCGGATTATTATCGCCAGTTTTGTTTATCTGGCGGTGTTTTTTATCGCAATAATCGTTTATGTTTTTTGGATGCTGATTCCGATAATAATATTTTTAGAGATAATTAATTTTGATTTTTCACTCAAATGGATCAATTAAAACTTTCTTTTAAAAATATTTCCTTTTTTGATCCGCGCCTGAAAATGAGCTGGTTTTCCCGTTTTCTTATCCGATTTGTCTGTTATTTATTCTATACCGTGCTTTTTATCACAACAGCCACCTTTTTATTTTCAAAAATTTATTATCTCTTTTTAATCGGCATATTATTTTCTTTATTTCTGATTGATCGCTTTATTCATCGCGCTCAGGCTGACCGTTCTCTTGTCGGTCTTATCCGTTATCTGCCGCGCTTAAATCGCCGTAAAGATAATAGTCAGCTGAATTTTTCCATCAATTCCGCCCAATATCTTTCTCCGTCCGGCTTTTCAGTAATTGAACGGTCATATGACAAATCAATTTTAGTAAGCGGAGATTTTTATCTCTATCTTCTTAAATTTTTAATCCATCTTCCGGATTTAAGCAGGGGATTGGAAAAAATGGATGTAAACATTGGCGAATTAGAAGAAAAGATAGAAGAAATAATTGATTCCGAGGAGAATAAGAAAATTAAAAAATCAAAAGAAGAATTATTCGCTGATGCCGGATTTTTGGTCAGGTCTGCTTTCCTTGCCGCTGTCTCCGCTAAAAATCGTTTTATTGAACCCCGCGATTTATTCGTTGCTTTGGGAAACGTGAAAAATCCCAGCATTGGCAAACTTTTTGTTTTTTTTAACATTATTCCGGATGATTTGGAAAAAGCGATGATTTTTGCCAAATTTAGCAAAGGATTTAATTTTTTCAGGCGTTTGCCTAAAACGGTTGGTGAATTTATCAGCCAGTCGAAAAGAATCAGGCATCGGACAATAAATCGCGCCTGGACATCTCGGCCAACGCCAACACTCGATAATCTCGGCGTTGATTTTACGGATTTGGCAAGGGAAAACGAAGTGGGGTTTTTAATAGGCCACGAAACAGAATACGCCCGCTTAATTGATATTTTATCAAGGCCAAGCAGACCTAATGCTTTATTAGTGGGCGAAGCTGGCAGCGGCAAAGAAACTTTGGTGTCCGCTTTGGCTTATGGGATTGTTAAAGATGAAGTGCCGGAGGCGATTTTTGACAAAAGGCTGGTTTCTTTAAATATCGGCAATTTAATTTCTGGCGCCCAGCCCGAGGAAGTTGCCAGCCGATTGAATAAAATTTTTGAAGAAATAACGATTGCTGGCAATATTATTCTTTATATCCCCGACATTCATAATCTTGTCAAAACTTCTAATACTAATTTTATGAGCGCGGCTAATATTTTATCTCCAATAATCAACAATGACGCTTTTCCGTTAATTGGCGCCACTTATCCAAATGAGTATAAGCAATTAATCGAGCCGTTAAGCGATTTTTCAAGCGCTTTTGAAGTTATTCGGGTGGAAGAAATTTCCGAAGATGAAGCCGTGCGTTTGCTTATTTATGAAAGCATCATTTTGGAAAGACAATATAAAATCATAATAAGTTTTGGCGCGATCAA
>MGIQ01000019.1:5822-6412 GCA_001793825.1 Candidatus Wolfebacteria bacterium RIFCSPLOWO2_01_FULL_38_11 | reverse complement strand
ATATTTCCGTCAAAAACCCCTTCCTTCCAGCGCCGAAGATTTATTGAAAGAATCATTGTCTTACGCCGCTTCCAGGAAAGATAAAATTCTTCAGGCTGACGACGTCATTGCGGTTGCTCAAAGGAAAATCAACATTCCTCTTCAGTATGCCGGCGGAGAAGAGGCAAAAAAATTATTAAATCTTGAAAGTATCATTCATGAATCGTTAATTGATCAGGAAGCGGCAGTCTCGGGAGTCAGTCGCGCTTTGCGTGAATACCGGAGCGGGCTTTCCAGAAGCGGCGGCCCTATTGCCGCATTTCTTTTTGTCGGGCCTACTGGCGTTGGCAAAACCGAGCTTTCCAAAATCTTGACTAAAGTCCAATTCGGTTCGGAAAATTTGATGGTACGCTTTGATATGTCCGAATATCAGACAAAAGAAAGCATTAACCGCTTTATTGGCTCAACTGACGGAAAAATTTCCGGCGCTCTGACGGAGGCCATAATCCAAAAGCCGTACAGCCTAATTCTTCTTGATGAGTTTGAAAAAGCCCATTCTGATATCCTCAATCTTTTTCTTCAGGTTTTTGATGACGGCCGTTTGACTGATA
>MGIQ01000019.1:0-5791 GCA_001793825.1 Candidatus Wolfebacteria bacterium RIFCSPLOWO2_01_FULL_38_11 | reverse complement strand
AATTTCATAAAAGAAAGAATTGAAGCCAAAGATAAAATAGAAAAAATCAGTGAAGATTTAAAGAAAAAACTCACGGAATATTTTAGGCCGGAATTATTAAATCGTTTTTCTCAAATAGTTGTTTTTAAAAATCTTTCACCCGAAGATATAGAAGAAATTACTAAATTGCAGTTAAAAGCACTGGCGAAAAATTTAGAACAAACTCACGGCATTATTTTGAATTTTGACGAGGCTGTGGTTAAATATATTGCCGAACTCGGTTATGATCCGGTTTTCGGCGCCCGGCCTTTGCGCGGCGTGATTTCTGAAAAAATAAGAAGCGTTTTGGCGGAAAAAATTCTGAAAGTTGAGATTAGTAAAGGGAACAGCGTAAAAGCAGTAATAGATAATGGAGAAATAAGATACATCTTATAGAGTTGCTTATTTATTTGTTTTATAGTATATTAAATCAAGCTTCTTTTATGGTTTAATATTTAATTAAAAGGAGGAATAAAGTGGCAAATGCAAATTTTTGTGGTAGTCTTAGGCGTCGTAGGCGCCGCCGTATTTCAACAAAGAAGAAGAAGGTAGTGAAGAAGTGATTTTTTAGCCCTGACAAGTTTTATATAAACTCGTCAGGGCTGTTTTATTTTATTGCCGCAAAGGGGTTATAATTACTATCAAATGTATAACAGCGAAATCGCCAAAATTTTCCACGAAATCGCTCTTTATTTGGAAATGGATAATATCCCTTTCAAGCCTCAAGCTTATGAAAAAGCGGCTGAAAATCTAGAAATTCTGTCAGAAGATATTGCAGAAATTTATAAATCAGGCGGATTTGAAGCTTTGGAAAAAATTTCCGGCATTGGCAAAAGCATGGCTGAAAAAATTGAAGAATATTTAAAAAAAGGAAAAGTAAAAGAACTGGAAATTTTAAAGAAAAAAATACCCGTTGATTTAGAAGCGCTCATTAGTGTTGAAGGAATTGGCCCCAGAAAAGTAAAAACTCTTTATCAAAAATTAAAAATAAAAAATCTTTCTGATTTGGAAAAAGCGGCTAGAGACCACAAGATTGCCCCGCTCGACGGCTTTGGAGAAAAAACCGAACAAAATATCTTGGAAGGCATAGAATTTTTAAAGCGCGACAAAGGCAGATTTTTGCTTGGCGAGATTGAGCCGGTTGTTGAAGAAGTAATCGGAAAAATAAAAAAAATAAAAGAAGTTAAGATGATTTCTCCCGCCGGCTCTGTTAGAAGAAAAAAAGAAACGATTGGCGATGTTGATATTTTGGTAAGTATTAAAAAAACAAGCCAACCCGCCGTCGCTAAAGCTATGGCGGGCAAAGTAATGGATTTTTTTGTTTCGCTTCCGGGAGTGGTAAAAATTTGGGGAAAAGGAATGACAAAATCCTCAGTCAGAATGGCCGGCGGTTTTGATATGGACATTCGCGTGGTGCCGGAAAAAAGCTTCGGCTCTGCCTTGCAATATTTCTCCGGCTCCAAAGAACATAATATTATTTTAAGGAAAATTGCCATTGATAAAGGATTGAAATTGTCGGAGTACGGGCTTTTTAAAGGCTCCAAAATGATTGCTGGAGAAAATGAAGAAGGAATTTATAAAAAATTAGGTCTTAAATGGATTCCGCCCGAACTTCGGGAAAATTCCGGAGAAATTGAAGCCGCTTTAAAAAACAAATTGCCCAAACTTGTTGAACCAAAAGACATTTTTGGCGATTTGCATGTCCATTCTAATTGGAACGGCGGAGAAGATTCCATGGAGGAATTAGCGCAAACCGCGATGAAAATGGGTTATGAATATATCGGTATCTCCGACCACACAAAATTTCTAAGAATTGAAAATGGTTTGGATGAAAAAAAGCTTCATGAGAGAAATAAAGAGATAGATAAAATTAATTCAAAATTCAAAATTAAAAATTCAAAATTTCGAATATTAAAGGGCTGCGAAGCCAATATTATGCCTGACGGTTCAATTGATATTGATAATAAAGCGCTTTCCGAGCTTGATTATGTGATTGCCGGAGTTCATTCCCAATTAAGGATGACGAAGGAAGAAATGACGAATAGAATCATCAAAGCAATGGAAAATCCCCATGTTGATATAATTTCCCATCCTACCGGAAGAATAATCAAACAAAGGGAAGAATATGAGTTTGATTTCGACAAAATTTTAGAAGTTGCCCGGGAAACTAAAACCGTTTTGGAAATCAATTCTTTTCCTAATCGGCTTGATTTAAAAGATACAAATATCCGCAAAGCCAAAAAAGCCGGCGTTAAAATGATAATAAATACAGATTCTCATACAAAAAGAACTTTTCCTTTGATGAAATACGGAATTTCTCAGGCCAGAAGAGGCTGGGCCGAAAAAGGGGATATAATCAATTGCTGGCCAGTAGAAAAAATGAAGAGTTTTCTTAAAAAATCGTAAGATTTTTTATTAGAAAACCTTCACCCAGCACATAATCCAGCGATAGACATTCGGTTAACGATTAGTGATAAGACAAAAACGCTTCGCTCTTAATATAATCTATAAAAATAGTCTATGGTCGGATTATGTGCTGGGTGCTTTTAATTGTAAATAAGTTTTTGCGCTACCACTTAAAAACTTATACAATTAAGTCATGTCCAAAGAAATATCCGCCGGTATAATAATTTATCGCAAAACAAGAGAAGGATTGAAATTTTTACTGCTTTATCACGGCGGCGGTTATTGGAATTTTCCAAAAGGGAAAATTGAAGCTGAAGAGAAAAGTTTTCAGACTGCCATCCGTGAAATCAGGGAAGAAACTGGACTGGGCAGGAATGATTTAAAGTTCGGCAGTTATTTCAGGACATCGGAAAAATTTACTTTCTGGCGTAAAAAAGAAAAAGTTTTTAAAATCGTCATTTTTTATTTAGCGGAAGCTTTAAGGCCGCAAATAAAAATATCTCCCGAACACGACGGATATGCTTGGTTCAGTTATAAAGAAGCGATGAAAATTTTATCAAAATACAAAGACAGCCAAAAAGTTCTAATCCAAGCTCATAATTTTCTTCAAGGCCGGAAATCGGCGTCGAACATTTATAAAGATAATAAGCCAACGGCAAATATAGGAATAAAATAGGATTTCGCTTTTTATTTCGTCTTCTGAGTAATTTTTTCAAACACAGCTGGATGATTTTTCGCAATATCAGCCAAGATTTTTCTGTCTAATAATATATTTTGTTTTTTCAATCCCGAAATAAATTTATTATAAGGTAATCCCAATGCGCGGCTGGCGGCGTTTATTTGAATTTGCCACAAAGCGCGGTAGTTTCTCTTTTTTTCTTTTCTTCCCCTGAAAGCGTGCGACCACGCATGAAGCAAGGCTTCTTTAGCCGCTCTTTCTTTTGACTTTCTTCCCCATCGAAATCCCTTGGTATATTTTAATATCTTTTTTCTTTTTTTAGTGGCAATTTTGCCTCGTTTTACTCTGGTCATAAATTAAAAATATTTTTTTACTATTTTTTTGCTTAAATCATTTATGCCTCTTATGCCTTTTCTTCTCTGTATTTGCGCGCTTCTTTTTTTGGCGCGGAAATGGCATTGACCCATCGCTCTTCTTAAAACTTTTCCTCTTTTTGTAATTCTTATTCTTTTAGAAACACTTTTTTTCATAATTCATTATTTTTAATTCTTGATTCATTATTTATTAGCTATTTGCATCATTATTCCTCTTCCTCCGAATTTTGGTTCTGCTGTTATTTTATATTCAGCGCTGATTAATTTTAAAAATTCGTCTAATCTTTGTCTTCCCCAATCTCTGTTATATTTTTCTCTTCCTCTTAAAACAAGCACTATTCCGATTTTATGGCCCTCGTTTAAAAATTTTTCCAATTGCCGCGCTTTAATTTCCATGTCGTTTTGCGCCGCTCGAGCGCTTATCTGGATCTGTTTTAATTCGCTTGTCTTTTGCGAAGTTTTTTGTTTTTTTAATTCTTTTTCTTTCTGATAGCGGAACTTGTCAAAGCTGATTATTTTAGCAATCGGCGGCTTGGCTCCCGGGACAATTTCAATTAAATCTAAATTTTTATCTCCGGCTATTTTTAATGCCTCGCTAAGAGGCATTACTCCTAAATTTCCGCCTTGCTCGTCAATTACTCGCAGTTCCGGCGCTGTTATTTGATTGTTTATTTTATTTTGTTGGATAATGTTTATATTATTTATTTTTTGTGGAGATGAGGAGAATTGAACTCCTGTCCAAAAAATTACTTCTAAAACTTCTACAAGCTTAGCTTCTTAATAAAAAGAAACGGATTTTGCCGATTTTATTCGTTTAATCCCTCGGCAAAAGATTAAATATAGCTTGATAATATAACACCGCTTTTAGCCTATCAAGTTTTAGCTAAAGCGATGCTGCTTACGCGAATGCGTATGCAGGAGCCAAATTTTTGTTGGCAGTTATGTTGTTTTGATTGGATTTATGAGACAATCAGCTCAGCTTGCAGTTTTAAAAGATCATTTATTGTCGAAGCCTGTCATCCCCGTAAATTTCTATAAATTTCTGCGGATTTCTCGTTCTGTCTCTCTTTTCTTGATTAATTCTCTTTTATCGGCTTTCTTTCGGCTTCTTCCCAATCCGATTTCTATCTTAATTCGGTGGTTTTTAGTATAAACTTTTAAAGGCATTAAAGTCAACCCTTTTTCCGCGACACTGCCGATTAAATTTTTTATCTCTGATTTTTTTAAAAGTAGGCGACGAGTTCTTTTTGAATCATAATCTTCCGGCGCGTTTTTTGGCTGGTAAGCCGGAACATCGGCATTAATCAGCCAAGCTTGATTGTCTCGAATAATAGCGTAAGCTCCGGCTAAATTTATCCGCCCGGCTCGTATTGCTTTTACTTCAAATCCTTTTAATTCTAAACCCGCCTCATAAGTTTCAAGGATTTCATAATCAAATTTTACTCTTTTATTTTCAGTAATTATTTTCATAATTTATCAAAATAGGCGCGCTTGCCCCGTAAGACAACGGCGATAGAAGTTGCTCTATGGGGTTTGTTTGTGGCAATAACTAACATATTTTTAGTATAAGGCTATTTGCAAATTTTATAAATAAAAAAGGGGCGTTAATTTTGCCCCCCCTTGTTTCTCTTAAAGTTAGACAGATTTGGTGTATATGTCTATAATTCTCAACTTTTCTTCTTCCGAAAAGAAATTTAATGCCAGTTTTGTACCACAATATGAACAACACAAATTCAAAAGCCGTTTCTTTTTATTCAATTCAAGAAAACCCTTTTGCCCAATTTTTTCTTTTCCAATCTTTGTGCTATTACAATGTGAACAACGAAGTTTATTGCGTGTGAAAGTGGTTTGTCCTCCTCTTATCCCACAATTAGGGCATTTTCTTTTCGGGCAAAGATGATTTATTTCACCTTCGTACCATTTTGGGATTATCCATGCTCGCGTCGGATATATATCATAGTATTCTTTCCCCATAATATACCCCTCCTTATTAAGTTTTAATTTCAATCTTTTTAAACTATAATAAAATCGTATGATAAAGTCAAAAATAGCTGATTGCCTCAAAAAAATTATTAAAGAAGATGTTGAGATAGAAGTTTTTACGCCGGAAAATGAAAACTTCGGCCATTATTCAACCAATATCGCTTTAAAATTGGCAAAGTTTCGCCAAGAGAACCCAATTGAAATCGCGAACGGAATTGTTAAAAGTTTACAACCAAAAGTTTTGGATTTTTTCGGGAAAATAGAAGTTTCCCCTCCCGGATTTATAAATTTTTGGCTTTCGGAAAAACCTTTGCAAAATGAATTAAAGGAA
>MGIQ01000018.1:5861-10540 GCA_001793825.1 Candidatus Wolfebacteria bacterium RIFCSPLOWO2_01_FULL_38_11 | reverse complement strand
ATAACGCCCCATTAAAACTGCCCACCAGACACTGTTCCATTTCGTTTTTTCCGAAAAGGTTAGTCTTTAGAATTTTAAAGATGGGTGTTTCATTGGCGACTCCATCTGATCCGAAAACCAGATTTCAAAGTCTCCCCACTACGCTACGCATCAAAACTCTAAAAACAATATCAAGCTGCAGTAAAGCTCCCGGGGTCTTTTCGTCCCGCTGCAGGTATCCCGCGTCTTCACGGGAATCGCATTTTCACCGAGCTCCTCCTTGAGACAGTTCTCCAGTCGTTACGCCATTCATGCGCTCCGGAACTTACCCGGAAAGGAATTGCGCTACCTTTGGACCGTTATAGTTACGGCCGACATTGACGAGGGCTTAACTCAGTGAGCATTACACATTGCTGCATAATACCCCCAAGCTTGACCTTCTCGCATCGGTCAGGCATCACCCCCTATACGTCCTCTTACGAGTTTGCAGGGAGCTGTGTTTTTGATAAACAGTCGCTAGAGATACTTTCGCTGCGCCCAGCACCATTTTTGAGAAATAGAAATTTCTATCGCACAAAAATGGTGCTGGGAGGCCTTATTGCGAACTTACGGCCGCTTTTTTGCCGAGTTCCTTAAGGAGGAATCACTCGTTCCCCTGAGGCTTCTCGCCTCACCCACCAGTGTCGGTTTACGGTACGATTTCCATTGTTTTAACCTTAGAGGTTTTTCTTGGAAGGCTATTCAGTTGAATTGACCCGACGAATCAGATCTTTTCTCGCTGCCGAGACATGTTATTGAAAACAGACAACGGGATTTTCCTCATTGCCGCCTCTTACAGTAAAAACGTCAAACCATTAAGACGCTCAACCTTATATCCTTCGTCACCCCATCGAAAACAACGGAAGGGCCGGAATATTAACCGGCTTCCCATCAGCTGCGGCTTTCGCCATTGCCTTAGGATCGCCTAACCCTCCGACGAATTCCGTTACGGAGGAAACCTTGGATTTTCGGGGTTCTGGCTTCTTACCAGAATATACGGTTACTCATGCCAACATTCTCTCTTCCAAACGCTTCAGCAGCCCTCGCGGGTCCGCCTTCAGCGCGTTTGAAATGCTCTCCTACCACTCCACAAATAATAAATTATATGTGAAATTCGCATCTTCGGCAGTTTGCTTAGCCCCGGTAAATTTTCGGCGCAATCAACCGTCGAGTAGTGAGTTGTTACACACTCTTTAAAGGATGGCTACCTCTAAGCCAACCTCCTACCTGTCTATGGTTAACTACTACCTTTTACACTTAGCAAACATTTAGGGGCCTTAGATGGCGATCTGGGCTGTTTCCCTTTTGAGCATGGAGCTTAGCCCCCACGTTCTGACTAACTGCCCGGATTTCCCGGTATTCGGAGTTTGACTCGAGAGCCGAGCTTTCGCCCTTTACTCCCGAACCAGTAGCTCTACCCCCGAGAAATTTATGACAGTCGCTAGCCCTAAAGCTATTTCGGAGAGAACCAGCTATTACCAAGTTCGATTAGCTTTTCACTTCTTATCCCAGCTCATCCGAAGGTTTTGCACAACCAACCGGTTCGGACCTCCATCCGCCTTTCGGCGAATTTCATCCTGGCCAGGACAAGCTCACTTGGCTTCGGGTCTTAAGTAAACCGTTATAATCGCGCTTTTAACACTCGGTTTCCCTTTGCCTCCGCTCCGTAGAACTTAGACAAACGATTTACCTAAACTCGTTGGCTCATTCTTCAATAGGCACACGATCACACTGCGCGCACAACGCGCAATCAACAAACGACTTAAAAACTTAAGTACTGAAAGCTTTTAGTTTTTTAGTATTTTAGTTTATTAATTGTGTGTTATGCACGCTAGAGCTCTCGTTCCTTGTAGGCATATGGTTTCAGATTCTATTTCATCGGCCTTGCCGGCCTGCTTTTCACCTTTCCCTCACGGTACTAGTTCACTATCGATCATCAAACGTATTTAGCCTTGCCGAATAGTACCGGCAGCTTCCCTCGAAGCATTCTGTCCTCGAGGTACTCAAGAACCCCAATCTCTTGCGAGATTAGAGCCCCGACTTTCGTCGGGATAAAAACTAAAGAGATCTTTGATTTTCGCTTACAGGACTTTCACCCTCTTAGGTTTGGCTTTCCAGCCAATTCAGCTAACCAAAGATTTTGTAACTCTTCCTTTTTTCGCAAATCCCGCACATAACTTAAAAATTACGTGTGGGATAAGCAAAACAGCGTCTTCATCTTACAACCCCTGGTAGAAATTTTCTTGCGAAAATTTTATCAGGTTTGGGCTATTCCCTTTTCACTCGCCGCTACTTGGGGAATGACTTCGTTTTATTTTCCTCCGCTTACTGAAATGTTTTACTTCAGCGGGTGCGCTCTCTGATTTGAATCAGAGCAATGCAAGTTTTTTGCATTAGGTTACCCCGTTCGGAAATCCTCGGCTCACAGGTTGCTAGGCACCTCCCCGAGGCTTATCGCAGCTACGCCACGTCCTTCTTCGCCATTTGATGTCAAGGCATCCTCCATACGCCCTTATTTTGATTCCTTAAAATTTCAGGATTCGAAAAGTTGGATAACTTATTTTAGTTATCTATTAAATTATCAAGTTTCTCGATTTGCAACCAATCCTTTCTTAGCAACTCATTATTATTTAATATTTTTTTTATTAAACAATAATCAGGCGCCAAAAAATCAAAAATCCGCCAAAGGCGGATGAGACAACGCAATAAAGTCGGCTGGTGCTTCATCCGCTAAATATGTTGAATAATTTAATCATTTGTTTGATTAAATAATTATATTCCCCTTTAATAATCATTGTCAAGCCTTTACTAAAACATTTTTACGGATAAGCCGATTTCTCAATAATCAGCATAAATACTGGCTGAAAATCGGCTCAACCGTTGTTGTGCAATGTTTAATATTCTTCTTTCATTGCATCGGCTTTAGTTTTTTGGATTCTATCAGCCGGATGATTAGCGGGAGAATAAATAGTGTAAATCTTTAATGGCTTTGCGCCGGTATTGATAAAATTATGTTTTATGCCGGCATTAACAAAAGCCAAGTCGCCTTCTTTAATCGGCGAACTTTGTCCTTCGATTACCGCTTCGCCGCTACCTTCGACAAAAACTAAAATCTGATCAACATTATCATGCACTTCTTCCCCAATATCTTCTGCTGGCAATAAATTCATTAAAACCAACTGAGAATATTTGCCTGTGTTTATAACCTGCCTGAAATTTTCGTTTTTTTTCGTGAGTTCGATTATATTTTCGTGAAAAATCATAAATTATTTTAATTATTTTCTTTTTCTTCGACCTTATTAAAATTCATTTTTGACGCTCCGCAACGCGGACAAATTTCCGGAGGCTCATCGCCTTCGTGAATATAGCCGCAAATTTTACAACGCCATTTTTTATTATTCATTTTTTTATTATATACAATTAAAAAACCGGCGTCAAAATATATCCCTTTTTCATATTGCCCAATACTTTGCATTTTTCCGGATGAAGCCAGCAATAATAAGCAATATAAGCGCAGAAGATTGCATCAAGTTTATCTTCGTAATTCTTTAAAGCGCCGCCTTTAAGCCCTTTTAATTTTTTATCGGAAATTTCCTTGGGAATAATAATTGACGGATTTTTTAATTTTTTAAAATAATTTTGATATTTTCTAAACTCATTCCATCTGAAATTATAATCTCTCTTCGGTTTATTCTTATACTTTAAAACACTTTTTAAATTAAACAATACCACCATTGAAGGATGAGGGTAAACCTCAAAAAATTTCCGCGATTGCTCCAGTTTTTTAATAAAAGGCGAATGTTTAAAGTTATTTTTTCCTAAAAGTTTGGAAATCACTTCTCCTCGGACTTTTCCGCCGTTAAATGAGCCGAGCCGGACACTATTTGCCGGATGAGCGCCGGCATTATATTTTCTAAACAATCTTCCCACTTCTACTTCGGCAATTCTTCGGCCGGTTTTATTGGGCACAATCAGAGGCGCGTCAATGGCAATAAAAGCGTTCTCTTTTTTTACGTTATTATTCACAAAATCGATTATTTCTTTTTCGCTGTGAACAATATCGGAAAAAATTACTTTGCCTTTGGTCTTATTGCCTTTAATAACTGCCGCACCCGAACTATTTTTTGAAGACCACGCCAAATCAATGCCAATAAATAACATAATTTATACTATATTAAAATTTTCAAATTTCCTAAACGGGATTTCTTTTATCTCAACTTTTTCCACTTGCGCCAAAACCGGGCCTTTATGGCACCATTTTACAAATTCATCAATTTTTTCTGCTTTACCGCAAACAACACTTTCAACCAAACCATCGTCCAAATTTTTTACATAACCAACAAGAGCTAATTTTTCCGCTTCAACTTTGGCCGAATATCGAAAGAAAACACCTTGAACAAGACCAGAAATTTTAATACAAAAACAAACCATTATGGGGTGGATGACGGGAATTGAACCCGCAGCCCTCGCTGCCACAGAGCGATGCTCTACCATTGAGCTACATCCACCATAGCAAATAAATCCAAATCTAATTATCTCAGATATTTTGAATCTGCTTTTAAATTCAATTTAAAACTACTCTCTTGATATCGCTCAATCTTACAACTTATAAACCAGCGCGTGCTGATGTGTTTCTTTATTTAATTTTACGGCAACTTCAT
>MGIQ01000018.1:139-5828 GCA_001793825.1 Candidatus Wolfebacteria bacterium RIFCSPLOWO2_01_FULL_38_11 | reverse complement strand
CATCCCCGATTTTCAAGCCGCCGGATAACCTTATCACCGCTACCATTGCTTTGTCAAAATAATGAACGACTTTGCCAATTTCTTTTTCGGCCATAATTATCTTTGAATTATAATAATCATCGACCTTTGGCGCAATATTTTTAATTAAGTCAGAACGTACTTCATTCCTTAGTATCTATGACATTTTGCCCTGAAATAGTTGAAGGGCGAAAATCCTCCAGAAAAATACTTCTTTCTCGATCCCTTGATACAATCAGCAAAAATCTCTCCGACTTCTTTGTTTTGTAAAATAAAACAGACATTGGATACCAGAGGACTTTTTCTACGGCGTTAAACTTGCAGGAGCATAAAGTTCGTTTAACTTTACTCTTGTTTGGGGTCCCGCAATGCCGGTTTGTTCTATGCCGTATTTTTGCTGGAATCTTTTTACCGCAGCTTCAGTCAGAGGCCCGTAATACCCAGTTATAATGGCTTCTGGATATATTTCCGGATCGTGTGAAAGCATTTGCTGAAGAAGAGTTACCTGGTCATTACTAAAACCGAAAGCAAAAGGACCTACAAGTATTCCTGAAACGGCTGTGGTGAAAGCACTCACGCCTTTGCGGAGTTCTTCAAACTTTGCCCGAGTTAGTTGGCCAACAAAGCCAAGTGCCGGCTGAATATTATAATGTTTCTGGAAGGTGATGACGGCTTGTTTGGTCAGTTTCCCAAAAAAATTAGTACGGGTGTGATATGAAGGGAGGAATCCATCTTTTACTAGAAGTTCCTGCAAAGTCTTAACATCGTCGCCACTTATTCCGAGGGAAAGATTGCGGATAAAAATATTTGTCTCCATTGATTGAATTGCTTGTGACGATAAGGCAGCATCTTCTCCAAAAAGTTCCTGAAGTTTGGCGCGAGTTAATGAACCCACAAATCCCAAAGCCGGACTAATTTTATACTTTATCTGGAATTGAATAACAGAAACTTTTGTCTGTTCGTCGAAATATCCAGTAACAGAA
The DNA here is from genome assembly GCA_001793825.1 of Candidatus Wolfebacteria bacterium RIFCSPLOWO2_01_FULL_38_11. Taxonomy (GTDB): domain Bacteria; phylum Patescibacteriota; class Minisyncoccia; order UBA6257; family UBA9933; genus GWC1-37-10. Next base: position 4,827 of record MGIQ01000018.1, on the reverse strand, counting down.
TTTTGAGGAAAAAGATTCTCAAGAACAAGAATCTTTTGAAGATTTTTAACATCTTCATTATCATTTTTAAGGCCGACTCCGAGATTTTTTGTAAAAGTGTAAGATAAACTTGGAGTTTTTTGTTTGATAATAGTTTGAGAATCGGACGGCTCAGGCTCGTTTGTATTCCAGTTCACCGTTGCCGAGCCAGTTGTAACCGTTGCTTGAATATCAGAAACTATCGGTGAATTTATATCAACTACAGCAGGTGTCTTAGATGACCAAGCTGCATTATTATAAATTTTCTTCAAATAACTACTTAGATTTCCCAACAAATTGCCATAATCGGCCTCTTCGCCTCCAACATCATACCCTGAACCATCCTTTGACACTATTTTTCGTGCCTCAACACCATCATAAGCATTGTCATAAGGAGTTGCTAAACCAAAAGCATAAATTTCTCCCCAATCAGAAATTTCATTATCATACAAACTCCAATGCTCAAATCCTACAACAAAATAATTACCGTCATCACCCTTGAGATTAAGAACCGTATTATAATGATTAACCATTGCCCTGGCTCTTTCTTCTTGTGTTTTAAATTTTAATTCACCATCTCCACTATTACTGGCAATTTCAAATCGCGTCCCAGGAGTAATGGCTTTTGTTAGATCGCCATCAACTTCAAAATTATCCCAATTTACCCATCTAATTCTTGGATAGGGATAATATCCTGGGGGTAAATTGGATATTGGCACATCCGGAAACCAAATGCTTTGGGCAACGCGAAAAATATAACGAGAGTCTGGAGCAACAAAGCGAGTCCTTTTTTTTACAGGATCATAGGAAACCGAAGTAATAACTCCTTTATAACCAGCGGGTGAATCAATTGTCCCATGGGCATAGTCGCTAATAATCAGCGGTTTTTTCACTATGTTATAAATTCTTAAAAGATTTTCAGCAACCCCACTTGAAAAATTTATGATTCCGCCGGGATTAACCCAAAATCCGTCAAAATATGGGGCAACCGCTCGATAAACATAGTCAGGCCCGTTATATAAAGGAAGGAAAGTGGAAGGGTGCGATACTAAATTTAATACACTTGATAAAGTTTTTGCATACTTTTCAGAAAAAAAGGCAACAAAGTCATCTAAATCTTGGCGCAAATTTGGAAAACTAGGATTTGTAAATGAACCATTATATCCAATTTTACATACTCCGCCATATAGAATATTCTTTCCATTTTCATCCATAAATCCTGTTCCTAAACCATAAGCATTTGTCCCGTCTAAGAAATTTCCAGAAGATGTATCCCAAGTTGTATAATTTGTCCCCCAAGCAGCATTAAGATTTTGTAATGCTTTTAATTCTCCGCCACTTGGACTTATGGAATATATATAAAATGGTACCGTCGCGCTATCGGTTGTAAAAACCGATAAATTCTCATTTTGATCTTTATATCTATAACGTAAAAAATCACGAAGGGCATATTTACTATACAGTTTCGTGTCGGTATAACTTATGGTATTGCTATTATTTTTACTTTTATACGGATTTTGAGAGATTGTAATATATCCTAAATGATCATGATTTGTGCTGTTCATACCGAATAATTGATCCGCTTCTTCGGGAATAAACGAATATGCCGAATTTTTATCTAATCCGGAGGCGCGATTCTTAGTTTCGGTTTCTAATGCCACTTTATAACCTGGATCAAAAACATCAACTTGTCCGCCTTGCCATCTTAAGGTGGCGCTTCCCGGAGGACAAACCGCTCCATCATAAACTCCTTTTATTTTATACGGATAATCCCCTCGCATTGCCCAGCCAGAAAGTTGCCAAGTATGTTCTATGGGAAGACGCGAACTCACGGGAATATTGTTTCGTACACCCCAGTAACGAAAAGAATACATTCCGGTTGCATTAAAGCCCCATGATTTTAATCTATTTGATATTGCCAATCCCCAATTATTGTAATCTCCATATTTCTTTAAAATATTTTCCGAAAGATACGATCTCTCATGAACTCTGTTAAGAATTGGTGGCGTAGAAAAATCTTGAATAACAACTCCCTTAATATAAAACCTCGGCTCTATATCGTTTGGCAAAGTCACAAAAGAAAAATCAGAAGGAAATTTATTATTACTCCAAAACACTATTCTGTTAGCCATAGGGCTTATCATTCCAATAAATCCATTAGCATCCGGCGCAAAAGTATTTCCAATATCCAAATTATAGCTTTTATCCGTGTTTAAGACGGCTCCGATAGCTGGATTGCCTGTTCCATTTATTAATTTCCAACCACCAGATGTAGAATAATACCATTGAATTTTACCGCCCGCGCCAAGCTGATCAAGCCAAAAATACGGATTAGTAGGCCTGGTACGACGACCAAAATAAATTTCATCACCAACCCGTGATAAGGTAACGTTAGTTAAAGGATTAATAACATCTTTAGTATAAGTATTTTCTGCCTCATTTTTTAAATTTGAAGAGAAATTATTTGAAGCATCTTTTAAATAGACAGCTTCATAAGCTAAGAATCCGCCAGAACCTCCGATATCTACCGTATCAATTCCGCTTGGCGCAAATACAATAATCGGATTACCGAGCGGAGTAATTATCCACCAACGATTGCTAATTTTTTCTATATGAAAAAAACCAGTAGCTGTCCCATTAAGACCGCAATTTGTACAGCCACCATAATTATCAGTATTCGTGGCCGTGGTCGAATATGTCACAGTATTGGCTACGGAAGATTTTAAAGAATTATTATTTGCCGAATCATAAGCAGAAACTGTATAAGCATAATTAGTTGAAGGTGTTAAGCCGAGATCAGAATACACAGCAGAAGAAGATGTTGCTATTTGAATATCGTTTCTAAAAATTTTATACCCCGTAACACCAACATTATCGGTTGACACACTCCAAGAAAGATCAATCTGTGAAGAAAAAACCGCCGTAGCTTTTAAATTACTCGGCACTGATGGTGCTTGAGTATCAGCGATAACGGGAGCAGGAGAAATTGTTTCGGTATAAATTTTTTGCACCTCTATAGAATTTAAAGCTTTGTTATATACTCGCACTTCATCTATTACACCATTGGCAATTGAATCTTGATTAGCATTTTTACCAATGTAAATTTCAGTAGGTGCAGTATTGGCAATCCAAGAACTACTACTTGCAGACACATTGGCAATACCATTTAGATAATAATTTTTTTGCCCGCTTGCGCTATCCCACGTATAAACGATTTGATACCAATTACCGACCGAGAGATGAGTATAACTTAAAATATCTGTAACATGACTAATTCTAATTGGCTGATATTCGCGATTATTCCAAATTTGTACTCTTCCCGCAGTATAAGAATTAGGACCAACTATAAAAAGAGTGTGGATAACCCCAATGGTATTATTGGTGTCATAATTAGGCTTATACCAAAAGGAAATCGTTCCTTCATTAAAATTGAAATTGCTTGGGATATTTACTGAAACATAATTTCCGCTGTTTTTAAAATCCAAAGCTTGTCCCGATTTCCCATTTACCCAAGTCGCTCCAACAATTGTTCCAGAATTTCCTCCGCCAGAAGAATCTATAGCCGTAGAACCGCTTCCTTCGTCAAATTTTAAATAAATAATGGGTATATCTAACCCGGAAACAACTGTATTAATCAAAAAATAAATAGCATAATCATCAGCATTAATATTCCCACTCGTATCCTGGCATCTGACATAATAAGTGTAACTAGAACCGTCTACTAGTCCCGAAATAATTGCTGAATGACTTATAGAATCAACAGTAGAAAAGGCGCCGGTCATTAAAGAATATGGAGTGTTTGAAGTAGCCGAATATTTACATGAAGCGTTTTCATTTGTTATTAAAGATAGAGTTGTAGAATTTGTGCCTGCGCTTAAAGTTCCGGATGGAGAGCCTCCAGAACGCACCGGAGAAATTATGTCCTGAGAACCAGCTGAAGAATAAGTAATAGTTAATTTTGGCCTAAGAGAAAGATTAGTATCCTCAGAGCCGGCGGCCCACCTATTTCCGCCATTCCAAATAATTATTATTCCATTATTTGCAAAGCCCTGATTAATCCATTTCTGACACGCGCTCAATAAATCCAAGGTAAACCATTGATTTATATCATTAACCGTAACTGAATTAATCAAATTATTATCATAAGTACCGCCCTCCGCCGTCCACAAGGAAGCATCGTGCTGACGATGATACCAATCAGAAGATCCGTTTTGCACCGCACCACCAATAGATCCTTCTGTCCAAGACTCAGTTAAAAGATAAGCATTTCCGGTTTGAGATAAACCACTATACTGAAGATTTGTATAAAAACCTAAATCACATTGACTAATAATTGAATCTGTTGGTATTTGAGATAAATCAAATTTTATAATTGGTCTATAATCACTTCTAATTCCTAATCCTGATGCACCATAATTATGATCAGTCAAACTTCTTAGGGTATTATCAACAGTTCCACTATACCCATTTACTCCCTCTTGAAAAGTCACTGTAATAGGAGCTGCTTGAATTTTATAATCAGCAAAAACAAAGATTAGAAATACCACACAAAAAACAGAAAATATTAATTTATTTTTTCTTATACTTCTCGCAATTGTTAAAAGTTTTTTAGGCATAGAATAAAACTTTATTATAATTTAATTGGCTTGATACAATTAATTATTAATTAT
>MGIQ01000018.1:0-123 GCA_001793825.1 Candidatus Wolfebacteria bacterium RIFCSPLOWO2_01_FULL_38_11 | reverse complement strand
TCCTTCCGTCAAAACTTGCAATTTCCTTACTGGTGCTGTAATCATACACTTTGCGCGAACCTTTTTCGAGCGGAAACTGAACGAATGAATCAGCCCCGCCACCGCCTCGCAGAGCCTCGGCGG
>MGIQ01000017.1 GCA_001793825.1 Candidatus Wolfebacteria bacterium RIFCSPLOWO2_01_FULL_38_11 | reverse complement strand
AATATAAATAAAAATAGTTCATTCCAACATTCTCAAGAATGTTGGAATGAACTTAATAAATGTGTTAATATTTAAAATATGGGAAATAATGGAAATAATACGGAAAATAAAAAAGATAAAAGTTATTACGAGCTTGAAAGAATAGTGAAAGGCGTCGCTAACCACCGTAGAATTGAAATTTTAGAGATTTTAGGAAAAAGGCCGGAAATGTCCGTAGCGGAAATCGCGGAAAAAGTGAAAAGCAATTTCAAAACCACTTCTGAACATATTAGAAGAATGGCAATAGCGGGTTTATTAATGAAAAGATCGGACAGTAAAAGCATCCGCCATAAACTTACTAAGCGCGGCGAGTTAATTCTCACATTCTTGAGAATGTTGGAATGAAAGTATAAAAAATGAAATTTCAATTTCCAAAAGGGTTTTATTGGGGTGCGGCGACTTCAGCTCATCAAGTTGAAGGTGGCAATCACAATGATTGGTCGGAGTGGGAAAAAGAAAACGCGGAGCGGTTGGCTAAAGAGGCCGAGAAAAAATTTAGCCATTTGAAAAATTGGCAAGAAATTAAAGAACAAGCGCAAAATCCGCAAAATTACATTTCCGGCCGCGCTTGCGATCACTATAATCGTTTTGAAGAGGATTTTGATATTGCTAAATCTTTAAGCCACAATGTTCATCGCTTTTCTATTGAATGGAGTCGCATTGAGCCGGAGGAGGGTAAATTTAATGAGATAGAAATCGAGCATTATAGAAATGTGATAAAAGCTTTAAGGGGGCGCGACATTGAGCCATTTGTGACGCTGTGGCACTGGACGATTCCAATATGGATGAGAGATAAAGGCGGGGTAATAAATAAATACTTCCCAAATTATTTTTCCAGATATGCGGAGCGGATGGCCCAAGAATTACCAGATGTGAAATTTTGGATAACGTTAAACGAGCCAACAGCTGTTATTTCAATGGCATATGGGATTGGCGAATGGCCGCCGCAAAGACGAAATCCTCTTGCGGCACTAAAAGTGTATAAAACACTTGCACGGTCACATAATGATGCATTCAAAAAAATACACACTGTATCGCCGAAAGCAAATGTTGGATTTGTAAATATATTATCGTTCATTGAGCCATACAAAAAAAACTCAATACTCGATAAATTAACGGCGCGTATCACAAAATATTTTTCAAATGAAAAATTCCTTAATTTAACAAAATGGAACCATGATTTTTTAGCAGTGGATTATTATTTTCATAATCGACTTCAGTTCCCTGGAAAAATGAAAAATGAAAATAAAAAAGTTTCCGATATGGGATGGGAGTTATATCCCGAAGGCATATACTATGTTTTAAAGGATTTGAAAAAATGTGAAAAACCGATCTATATCACGGAAAATGGCCTTGCCGATGCGGGTGATATACATCGAGAATGGTTTATCAAAGAAACATTAAAAAATGTTTACAAAGCAATTCAAGAAGGCGTTGATGTTCGCGGATATTTTTACTGGTCATTGCTTGATAATTTTGAATGGGACAAAGGTTTTTGGCCAAGATTTGGATTAGTAGAAATTGATTATAAAACAATGGAGCGAAAAATCAGGCCAAGCGCTTATGAATATGCTAAAATTATTAAAAATAACGGCTTTTAAAAAATCAAATCCTATATTCTAATTTCTAAATTCTAATCAAATGAATTGGTTATATTTAGCGCTTTTATCAAATTTTATTTTTGCGATCGTTTTCGGGTTGGATAAGATTTTAGTTAAAAGAGCCTTTTCTCCGCTGGCTTATGCTTTGGTTGTCGGAGGGTTGGAAGGCATGGCGGTAATTTTAATTCCTTTTGTTGATTTTATTCTCCCGCAAAAATTGATTATTGCCGCCGCAATTCTAAGCGGCTTATTTTTTATTTCAGGACTTTATTTTTATTTTAAGGCCTTGGTAAAATACGAAGCCAGCTGGGTGGCGCCGCTCCTTTTCGGAGTTTTTGTGCCGATTATTACGTTTATTTTCGAAAAAATTTTTCTCGGTGAAAATTTCTTATTTACACATATTATCGCTTTATTTTTGTTTGTCATCGGCGGCATTATTTTGTCGTTCAGCCGCGGCCATAAGTTTTCCGTTGTTTTGCTTTTATTTTTTGCCGCTGTTTTTATCTCTCTAGATTTTATTCTTTTAAAAATTGTTTTCATTAACACTAATTTTTGGTCTGGTTATATATTGTCGAGATTGGGAGGATTTTTTGCCGCGGGAATAATATTGCTTTTGTTTTTAAGGAAAAATCCTTCCCATAAATTCGATGTTATTCCGATTAAAAAATTTAATTTTGAAATCACCGGAGTTTTGCTGGCCTTAAAAGAAGTTTTGGCTTTTGTCGGCAATCTTATATTGCTTTTTACTCTTTCTTTGGCGAGCCCTACGCTGATTAACGGATTAGGAGGAGTAAGATATGCATTTCTTTTTGTATTTGCCGTTATTTTGGCCGGAAAATGGCCGAGATTGATGGATGAAAAAATGTCTTTTTGGCTGGTGATTAGAAAAATAATAGCGATTATTTTTATTATTTTCGGAGTTTTAATTTTATTGATTCAGCCGGCAAAAACTCCCGGCGCCAAAATTTGGGGGGTTGATTTTTCTTCTTTGTATACAAGGCAATTAGGCCTTGATAGCCGAGAAGTTTTACCTGCGATTTTAAATGATTTGAAGGTTAAAGATTTTAGGTTAAATGCCCATTGGTCGGAAATTGAAAAAGCCGAGGGCCATTATGATTTTAGCGAATTGGATTTTCAAGTAAATGAAATTGAAAAAGCCGGCGGAAAAATTATTCTATCAGTCGGAAAACGTTTGCCGCGTTGGCCGGAATGCCACGAGCCGGAGTGGATTAAAAAAGAAAAGGAAGAAATGAAAAACGAAAAGTTGTTAAAATATATTGAAAAAGTTGTTAATCGTTATAAAAATAACGAATCCATCTGGGCGTGGCAGGTTGAAAATGAGCCGTTTTTATGGGGTTTTGGCGAGTGTCCCAGAACTGACGATGAATTTTTAGAAAAAGAAATATTATTGGTTAAAAGTTTGGATCCGCCGCCTGGCAGACGCCAGATAATCATCACTGATAGCGGCGAATTAGGATTATGGCATAGAGCTTACAGGCGAGCTGATATCTTCGGAACAACGATGTATAGAGTAGTTTATCTGGAGCTCTTTGATCGATATGTTAAATATCCCATTAGTCCGGAATATTTTAAGATTAAAGCAGTGATTATGGAAAATCTTTTTGGTAAAAAACAGATTATAAATAGTGAGCTTCAAGCAGAGCCATGGTTAAGAAAACGGCCGCCGGATGTGCCCCTTGAAGAACAATTAAAAGTTTTTGACATTAATCAATTTAAAGAAAATATGGAATATGCGAGAAGTGTTGGTTTTGAGAAAAATTATTTATGGGGCGTTGAATGGATTTATTGGATGAAAGAAAAACAAAACCATCCAGAGTTTTGGGAGGAGGCGAGGAAATTGTTTTAAGTCATTGAGTCATTTAGTTATTAAGTTATAATCCTATTATGTATAAACTCGGCATAGATGTCGGCGGTACAAAAATAAAAGCAATTTTATTGGACAATAAAAGCAAGCCGCATTTTGCTTTTAATATTGCCACGCCTAAAAATAAAAAAGCATTTTTGAAAAATTTAGAATCGGAAATTAAAAATATAATTCAAAAATATAAAATTTCAGGAATTGGTGTTGGTTTGCCGGGAATTATTGATATGAAGCATGGGATTTTAATTAAATCTCCGAATTTGCCGTTTTTGAATAATTGGCAAGCTAGAAAGCTTTTCTCTAGATTTTCTAAAAATATCGCTATTGATAATGATAGCAGGTGTTTTTTACGAGCTGAAGCTACCTTAGATGTCGGTCATAGATATAAGAATATTGTGGCTTTAACGATAGGCACAGGCATCGGCGGTGGAATAATGATTGATAAAAAAATTTATTGCGGCAAAAATTTCAGCACCGGTGAATTTGGCCATATGATTATTGATGGCAAAAAAACTTTTGAAAAATTGGGAGCCAGAAAAACTGTTTTAAATCTAAAAAAGCGAAATGAAATTATTGGCATTAGCGTAGCTAATTTGATAAACGCTTTTAATCCGGAAATAGTGATTTTAGGAGGCGGCGGAATTTTCAGCGGTGATATTAAAATAAAATCCGTAAAAAAAACTGCCTCAAAATTTATTATGTCGCCTTTGGCTAAAAATACACCGGTTGTTAAAGGAAAATTAGGCGAAAATTCCCAAGCCATCGGCGCGGCTTTATTGTTAAAATGATAAAAACTGCTAAAATTATCTAATGTTATTAGTTTCTCTCCCGATATTTTTAATAATTTTTTTTGGCTGGCTGTTTAAAAAGTTTAAAATTATAAATGATCAATGGATTCATATTTTAAACAGTTTTGCTTATTATGTTTCTTTACCCGCCTTAATTATTGCCAGTTTTTGGGAAATTTCTTTTTTAGATAAAAATTCCTTAAATATCATTTTTTGGAGTGTTTTTAGCATTGTTTTATTTTCCTTTTTTGTTTTTCTGGTTTTATCATTTATAAAAATAAATAAAAGCGCCAAAACCGCGATATTTCTATCAGCTACCGTGGGCAATACAATATATATGGGTTTTCCCTTGGTTGAATTGGGGTTGGGCAAAGAATATCTTTTGAATGGGGTTTTAATCGGAGTTATTTATTTAGTCGCGCCTCTTTTGATTTCAATATTTGTAATAAGATATTGGCATAGTCGGGAACATAGTATTTTCAAGCAATTATTCGATTTTCTAAAAAATCCTTTGGTTATTTCTTCGATTGCCGGTATTGCTGTGAGTTTTATAAATTTTGATTCTGAGTGGATTTTTGGCATTAAAAAATCAATTTCAATGCTTGGCTTGACCGCTTCGCCTATATCTTTATTCGCCTTGGGCGGATTTCTTTATAAGAGGTTTTTAAAAAAAGATTTGGGAAAAGTTATTTTTGTTTCTTCTCTTAAAATGGTCGCTTTTCCTTTGATTATCGCCATCTATCCTCTTTATTTTTTTAAAATTAATGATTCAGATACATTTATTCTGCTTGCCTCGATGCCGGTGGCTGTGACTACTTTTGTGATTGCCGAAAAATTTAATATGGATAAGGACTTGGTAGGCAATTCAATTTTTATTTCCACCATTTTTTCTTTTATTGTTACTTCTATAATTTTCGTTTTTATTAAATGAACATTAAAAACTTTAAAAATTTATCCATTACTTCGCTTCGCAGAAAAGCGTTGGAAATTGCGGAAGCCGGTTATAAAGCTATTGAAATAGAAAAAGTAATAAAAGAAAGAATTGTTTTAAGCGGAGAAACCTTGAAAATATCTCACACTCATTTCACTAACAGCGAAATTGAATTAAATCTTAGTGAGTTTAAAAGAATTTTTATTATCGGTATTGGAAAAAGATCGGCCTTGGCTTCTATGGCCTTGGCTGGAATTTTAGGTGGAAGGCTTTCCGGCGGAATAGTATTGGACGTGAAAACCCCATCCTTTTTTCAAAAAATCAAGTTTTGCAAAATAAGATTTTTTAAGGGGGATCATCCTTTGCCCTCGAGCTCAAATATTAAAGCCACAAAAAAGATTATTAAACTTGCGGAAAATCTAGATGAAAAAGATTTAGTTATCGCTTTTATTTGCGGCGGCGGTTCGGCTTTGGCTTGTTCTTCGGAAAAAGAGCTTGAGGAATCAAAAACCATTATTAATGAATTAACAAAAAAGGGCGTTGATATATCCGAGCTTAATACTATCAGGAAACACCTTTCTGAATTTAAAGGCGGCGGATTGGCAAAAATGGCTTGTCCGGCAACATTTGTTTCTTTGATAGTTTCCGATGTTTGCGGCAATGATTTGTCGAATGTGGCTTCAGGTCCGACGGTGATGGACAAAACAACAAAAAAAGATGCGGAAAGG
>MGIQ01000016.1:33216-33393 GCA_001793825.1 Candidatus Wolfebacteria bacterium RIFCSPLOWO2_01_FULL_38_11 | reverse complement strand
CTTGAAAGAAGCGGAAAAAACGGCGCAAACAAAAAATTACGCCGAATGGCGCGACTTCTTCCGCAAAATCGGCTCTAACCCCACTCTCAAGGACAAAACGCTTTCAATTAATTGGGGCGAACTCTGGGATTTTATGGCGAAAACAAAAGAGGATTTTGCCCTGCGGAGCGCGGCGTA
>MGIQ01000016.1:3816-33188 GCA_001793825.1 Candidatus Wolfebacteria bacterium RIFCSPLOWO2_01_FULL_38_11 | reverse complement strand
AAAGTTAGTTTTGGTGCGCGGGAGAGGATTTGAACCTCCAAGCCCTTGCGGGCGCTACCACCTCAAGGTAGTGCGTCTGCCAGTTTCGCCACCCGCGCAATAATTTAATACTGCATTATAAAAAGCTAATTTTCAAGTAATTTAAAAACCCGCTTAGGCGGGTTTTTAAACTTAGTTTATACAGCTACTCCGATTTTTTGCCTAGAAGTTTTCTTGGAAACTTTTCTTAAGAAATAAAGCTTTGAACGATGAATTTTCTTGGGAGAATTTAAAATTTCCACCTTAGTTATTGCCGGCATATTAATGGGATAAATTTTTTCAACGCCGATGCTAGCCATTTCTGACCTAACGGTGAAAGTGGCGCCGGTTTCCTTACCGTGTTTTCTGGCAATTACTACTCCCTTGAAAGTGCCTATTCTTTCCTTGTCTCCTTCTTTTATTTTTTCCGAGACGCGAATAGTCGCGCCGGGCTTTATTTGTTTAAGAATTTCTTCATTAATCATAAATTATAATACTAATATATTGAATTAATATGTTAATAATATCCAGTAAAATTGTCAATGATAAGGGATATTATTTACTTCTTTAAAAATATCTTCTTGCCGCTGATTATAATCAGCTGATTGATTTTCTATTTTTTGGAGAGCATCATTTATCTCCAATTGAGGAATTAATATATTAACCGGCTGTTCATTTGAATTTTGGGGATTGGCATCTAAAAAATTAAATTGAGAGAATTGCGAGACGATTAGAAATGAAATGATTGCCAAAACTATTAAAAGCGCGATGATGGATAGAAATCCTTTTTGCATTTTGGTGCGTCTTGCAGGGATCGAACCTGCGACCTTTTGCGTGTCATGCAAACGCTCTACCACTGAGCTAAAGACGCATAAAAAAATCGGTGCGCGTGGAAGGAATCGAACCTTCGACCTCTGTCTTATCAGGACAGCGTTCTACCACTGAACTACACGCGCATATTTTGGTACGGGGTCAAGACCCCGAACATAATTATCTTGCGATAATTATAACGGGGCACAGCAGCGTTCTACCATTCCGACGAATTTCGTTGTCGGAACTCCGATCTCCAAAGGAGCGTCGAAGCTGAACTACACACCAAAAAAAATTATTCCATTATTTTGATTTTCTTTAATTCTTCAAAATTTATCCTTGATAAAATCTGGCCATTTGTGCCTTCGATATCCAATGCTATATTTATTTTATCTACTAAAAAATTCACGGAAAAAACTACAAATCCAATGATAACAAAAATAATCAAAAACCCAAAAACAGGAAATATCAAATCTTTATTTATTTTGAGTTTCTTAAGCATGGATTAAAAATAAAAAACCTTACCATCCATTATCAGCTTAAATTTATTATCTTTTCCGACAAAGTCAAGAACATTCAGCTTAACGGAATATTGGCTGTTTTCCAGTAATCGGAGGAAATTTATAATATTGTCATAATCTCCTTCCAAAGACATTTTTAATCCAATCCATTTTAACCCAGAATTATCAACTCCATCGCCGGAAAATTCAGAAAAATAATTAATTGAACTGGAAGCGGCCAATAATTTCATGTCGTTTGAAAATTTTATCAATCTATCTTTTGAAGGCAGGGCGCTATCAATCTTCTCTAAATAAGGATTTACGTTATTAATATCGGCGTACAACAAAGAAAATGATTCGCTCATCTGGGAATTGATTTCCAACTCATTGCGCAATTCTGTTATCTTGTCAGTTTTTTTGGAAATATTAATTTTTAGGTAAACCAAAGCGCCGGATAATATAAAAATTACCGATGCCGCAATACTTATTATAATTATCAATTGCCGCTTCATTGAAAGCTGTTATAATTAATTTTAATGTCAGATCTTAATAAAATCAACATTGTCAATAAAAACAGCAAAGAATATCCCCGCCTTTTAAAAGAAATTCAGAATCCGCCGGAAAAAATTTTTATTTTAGGAAAATTGCCCGGTGATCCGCCGGTTGACGGACCTAAAATAGCAATTGTCGGCACGAGAAAGGCAACCGATTACGGAAAATCATTGGCAAAAAAATTAGCAAGAGCTTTAACTGAAATTGGCGCAATAATCGTAAGCGGTTTGGCAATGGGCATAGACACTGCGGCTCATGAAGGAGCAATTGAGGCAAAAGGGAAAACAATAGCGGTTTTAGCCAATGGATTAGACCAAATTTATCCAAAACAAAATGAAAATTTATCAAAAAAAATCTTGGAATTAAACGGCGCGATAATTTCCGAATATGAACCCGGAAAACCGGCGTTGGAACACCAATTTTTGGAAAGGAATAGGATTGTAAGCGGATTAAGCGTCGCCACAATAGTAATTGAAGCGCCGGAAAGGTCTGGCTCGATTGTTACCGCCCGCTTAGCCGCAGAACAAGGACGAGAAGTTTTTGTAGCGCCCGGGCAAGTAAACCATCCCAATTACAAAGGTTCTCATCAATTAATAAGAGACGGCGCAAGATTAATTACTTCCATTGATGATATTATCGAGGATCTTGGTTTGGAAAACTACAATTTAAAACTCAAAAATTCAAAACAGATTCCAAACTTGAAAAATATCAACGACAGAAATCAACTGCTTATTTTAAAAATAATTAAAGAAACCGGAGAGCCGGCAAATATTGACAAAATAATTGAGACAACTAAACTTGAACCTCAAACAATCAACCAAGCAATTGCTTTTTTAATTATTGAAGGAATAATTAAAGAAACGGAGCGTGGTTATACAATTTATTAGTTATTTAGCTTGATAGCTAAAGAGTTAATAAGTTAAAGGGTTGATTAGAATAAAATGAATCTTTTAATAGTTGAATCTCCGACAAAAACAAAAACAATATCAAAATATCTCAAGGGCGATTATGTCGTCCGCGCGAGCGTCGGCCATATCCGCGACTTGCCTAAAAGCAATAAAAAAGCCATTGATATTGCTGGGGGATTTATCCCCCACTATGAGATATCAAAAGGAAAAGAAAAGGTTGTCTCAGAAATTAAAGATTTAGCCAAGAAAGCAAAAGAAGTTATTCTTGCCACTGACCCTGATCGCGAAGGAGAAGCCATTGCCTGGCACATTAAAGAAGCTTGCGGATTGAAAAAACCCAAACGCATTGTTTTTTATGAAATCACGGAAAATGCCGTTAAAGAAGCCATAAAACATCCTCGTAATATTGACGAAAATTTGCGAAGAGCTCAGGAGGCTCGCCGCGTCTTAGATCGTTTAGTCGGCTATGATTTAAGCGGATTAATCTGGAAAAAAGTACGCTATGGTCTTTCTGCCGGACGCGTGCAGTCTCCGGCGCTTCGCATAATAATGGAGCGCGAACGGGAAATTCGAGCTTTTATTCCGGAAAATTACTGGGTTATTTCAGGGGAATTTGAAACAGAAAATAAAGACAAAATAATTTTAACCTGCGAAGAAGAACCAAAAGACGAAAAAGAAACTAATCATATATTAGAACTCGCTCGTGCCAATCCTTGGAAAATTATAGAGATAAAACAAAGCGAAACTAAACGCTCTCCTCGCGCTCCGTTTACCACTTCCACACTGCAACAAACCGCCAGCTCTCGCCTTGGATATTCGCCAAGCCGCACAATGTCTATTGCTCAAAAACTTTATGAACAAGGGCTTATCACTTATATGAGAACTGACAGCTTAAATGTCAGCAAAGAAGCTCTGCCTCAAATTTATGGAACAATAGAAAAACAATATGGTAAAGAATATCTTTTTCCGCGGATATATACCTCAAAAAGTAAAAGCGCCCAAGAAGCGCATGAAGCAGTCCGCCCGACAAATTTCAATTTAAAATCAGCTGGCCACACAGACGAACAGAAAAAATTATATAAACTTATCTGGGAAAGAACGATTTCCTCACAAATGGCCGATGCTAAATTATTAAAAACAAAAGTGTCGGCGAATATTATCTCCGAACAACAAGCAATAATTCCAAACTTTTCTATTATTGGAAGCATAACTGTTTTTGACGGATGGCTTGCGGCAGATAAAGCAGCCCACGGCGAAGAAACTCAAATACCAAAATTATCAGAAGGCGAAAAGTTAAAATTATTGAACATTGAAAGCCAGGGAAAACAAACTGAACCGCCGTCAAGATATACCGAAGCCGGACTGGTTAAAGAATTAGAAAAAAGAGAAATTGGCAGACCAAGCACTTATGCGACAATTATTAAGACAATCCAGGACCGCGGATACGTGATTAAAGAAGGAAAAACTTTGCTTCCCACAGACACAGGAGATGTAGTCAGCACATTTTTGGAAAATAATTTTAGCCAATATATCAGCGATTCTTTCACCGCAGAGATGGAAAATAAACTCGATGAAATTGCGGAAGGAAAAAGAAAATACGAAAAAATGCTGAAAGATTTCTATACTCCTTTTTCCAAAGAAGTAAAAGTAAAATCAAAAACAACGGAAAAAATAACAAATCTTGGAGAAGCTGATGAAAAATACAAATGTCCTGTTTGTGGCGGACCGATGATTATCAAACTCGCCCGAACCGGGAAATTCTTAAGCTGCGCGAAATTTCCGGAATGTACTGGTGCTAGAAAAATAGACGGATCAATAATGGAAGGACCGAAAGAAACAGGCGAACTTTGTCCGCAATGCGGAGGAAAATTAATAGAACGCGAAGGCCGATTCGGCAAGTTTATTTCTTGCGCCAATTATCCAAAATGCAAATTTATCAAACAAAGCACCGAACAAGAAGCAAAAGCAAAAACCGGCGTTAATTGCCCGGAATGTAAAAAAGGTGAAATAGTAGAGCGCCGCGGCAGATTTGGCTTGTTTTATTCCTGTTCCAATTATCCGGAATGTAAGTTTGCCATTAAAGCAAAACCAACTGGTAAAATCTGCAAACTTTGCGGATCGCTGATGATGGAAGGGACAAAAACCATTCCGGAAAGATGTTCAAACAAAGCCTGCCCTAATCATAATCCGCATAAAACGAAATAAAAAAGGGCTGATTAAAATATCAGCCCTTTAAGTTGGTCGGAGCAGTGGCAAGGAAGATTCTCTTCTCCGGCCCGGCAGGACAAGAGAAAAGAGATTTTAAGCCACTGCCCCGTTAGGCAATCGTTGAAATGAATTTAGAGTTGAGCAATGTGGACAAATCTCCAGAGCGTCGGTAGATTTTGCTTGATAGTCGCAGTCGCTACACACATAAATAACCGCGCTTTCTCCTGTAAGGTGCGGCGGCAAACTCCCGCAATGAAGACAAGGCAAGTTGGCTTTGGCGGCCGGAACCTGATGTCCACCAATCTGACAAAAATAATATTCTTTTTTTGCAAAACCGCCGTTTCCTTGAGCGTTTTTCACTTACCCTCCTTTTCGATTATCAGTTATATTATCAGTCCAGCTTTTGGGTTCAATAAAAATCGCTTTATTCCCCCTACTTTTTTCAATTTTCCTGATAATAAATGGTTCTACTAGAAGCCATCCTCCAACCCCTAAACAAAATACAAACAGAGAGATGAATAATTCTCTCATATATTTTCTCCTTTTTAATCATTATTTTAAACTTCTGTTTATAAAATATTATAAACTAATTTTTTTGTCAACAAAAAAAGGAGCGACATAGTCGCTCCTTTATAGATATAAAAATAAGGATTTTATATCGAGTCCAATGAAGAATATTTACGATACATTTCTATAACTTTTTTAATTATTTTCTTTGTAATTCGCTTGGAATAGAATACTGCAACCTCTTCTCCTTTGTATTTTAAATGAAGATAATCCTCCTCTTCTTCCGCCGAAAATCCTTCTGGCAAATACGATAAATCTACTTTTCTCATAAAACCTCCTTTAATTTGTAAATTCCTAAAAATTATCATATAATAATTTATTATGGTTGTCAATGTTAAAAATTTATTGGCAGAAGCCCAAAAGACAAGGGAATTTTCGAAAACCGACATCGGATTGATTGAAAAAGCTTTTGTCGTTGCCCAGAAGGCTCACCAGGGACAGAAAAGAAAGTCGGGCGAGCCGTACTTCAACCACTCTTATAATACGGCCTTAAAATTAGCCGAGTGGCAACTTGACGCCAAGACTGTCTGCGCCGGACTTCTTCATGACGTTGCTGAAGACACAAAGACATCTCTTGAAGAAATAAAAAAAGAATTTGGCGAAGAAATTTCTTTTCTGGTAGATGGAGTGACTAAACTCGGAAAATTCAAATACCGCGTAGAAAATGGGAAGAGTAATTCAGCCAACCATGTCCAATTGCAAGCGGAAAATATCCGCAAAATGCTCCTTGCGATAAGCCAAGATTTAAGAGTAATTCTTATAAAATTAGCTGATCGACTGCATAATATGAAAACTCTTTCCGCAATACCTATTCAAAAACAAAAACGAATCGCTTTAGAGACTTCAGAAATTTACGCGCCTTTGGCATACCGGCTGGGAATGCAAAATTTATCCGGCGAGCTTGAAGATTTAGCTTTCCCCTATCTTTATCCGGATGAATACCGCTGGTTGATTGAAAACGTCAAAGAAAAATACGAGGAAAGAGAAAAATATCTGGAAAAAGTAAAAATAGTTATTGAAAAAAATCTTAAAGAAAGCGGCATTGAACCGGAAAAAATCGATTTCCGCGCCAAACGATATTCCAGCCTTTATAAAAAACTCTTGCACCAAAATATGAATTTGGAACAAATTTATGATTTGGTGGCTTTAAGAATAATTGTTAAAACAGTTGAAGAATGCTATTCGGTTCTGGGAATAATCCACCAACTTTGGCCGCCGATGCCCGGCCGAATTAAGGATTATATTGCCATGCCAAAGCCGAACGGCTACCGCTCGCTGCATACAACCGTGCTTTGCTTAGATAATAAGCCGACAGAATTACAAATAAGGACAACAGAAATGCATCAAGAGGCGGAAAACGGCATTGCCGCCCATTGGCTTTACCAACAAAAGAAAAAAGGGAAAGATTATTTGCATAAAAAGCCTGTTTTTGCCGAGCAAAAAGAGTTGGCTTGGGTGGAACAACTGCGAAATTGGCAAAAAGAATTTTCTGATTCGGAAGAATTTTTGCAATCTCTTAAAATTGATTTTTTAAAAGACAGGATGTTTGTTATGACGCCAAAAGGAAAAGTGGTAGATTTGCCGGTTAATGCAACGCCGATTGATTTTGCTTATGCGATTCATACGGACATCGGCGACCATTGCGTTGGCGCGCGAATCAACAATAAAATCGTGCCTCTTGATTATCAATTACAATCCGGAGATTTAGTGGAAATTCTGACGCAAAAAAGCAAAAAACCGTCAGAATCGTGGCTGCATTCGGTAAAAACAAATATTGCCAAGAAAAAAATAAGAGCCGCGATAAAAGAAAAAGAGTATTCGGGTTTGCTGAAATCAGCGCCGGTTTTTGAATTTAAAATCGTCGCCTTAGACAGAATCGGCTTATTAAAAGACATTTCATCTATTTTTTATCGAAGCCATATTAATATCCAATCAACAAACACCTCTTCAAGCGGCAATTACCGGACAATAAAAATCCGCTGCGAAATCGACAAGGAAAAAGCCGCTAAGGTTGTTTTAAAATTAAAGGAATCAATAAAAGAGATAAAAGAAGTCGGATATAAAATTATGAAATAATCTTATTGATTATTTTTTTCCAGTTTTTCAATAATTCCCCTGACTTCTTCTTCGGAATAAAAAGGAATGATGATTTTCCCTCCTTTTTCCGATTTTTCGATTTTAACCGGAGTGCCGAGAATTTCCGCCAGTTGTTCTTGAATTTGTTCCATTTCCGGATCAATTAAAGTTGCCTGCCTGTCCGGCGTTTTCAATGATTTGTCTTTTCTAATGCGGCTGCGGAGTTCGCGGACGCTTAAATTACTATTTACCAATTCGTTGAAAATCGAGATTTGCTGTTTTTGGTCGGCAATTGCCAAAATAAGCCTTGCTTGGCTTTCGTTGATTTTATTATTGGAAACCGCTTCCTGAATTTCCGTGGGGAGATTTAAGAGTCTTAAGGTATTGGCCACAACTTCACGGCTTTTGCCAAGGCGAGAAGCAATTTCCCGCTGAGTCAAGCCAAACTCATCCTGAAGACGGGCGTAAGCTCGAGCGGTTTCTATTGGATTGAGATTTTCTCGCTGGAGATTTTCAACTATTGCGAGCTCCATTTGCTCGGCTTTTTTGGAAATTCTTCTGATAATTGCCGGCACTCTTTCCAAGCCAAGTATTTTAGCGGCCATCAAGCGGCGTTCACCGGCGACAAGCTGATATTCTACTTGAGTTCCGCTTTCAACTTCTTTCTCCACTTTGGAGACAACCAGCGGCTGAATAATGCCGAATTCACGGATACTGGAAGCCAATTCTTTTAATGATTCTTCATCGAAGTGCTTGCGAGGCTGGAAAGGATTGGGTTTTATTTTTTCGGTTTCAATTTGAAAAACGGCTTCGTGATATTGCCGATGACGATACTTGCGATCTAATTCTTTTTCTTCATTAAATTTTTCTTCGCTTTCTTTAACTAGTGAAGGATTATTTTCCGGCTCCGGAAGTTCCGGAAAATTTTTAAAAGATTCTTCCTGTTTAATTATTAAAGGAGATTTTTGCTCTTCTTTCTTCGGAATATTAATTTCGGAAATTCGGGCTGGTTGCAAATTAGAGTCGGTTTGATTTTTACTAAAATCCGGCGCGCCAGAAGCGTTTTTTTGAGATTGATTGTTTTGCGGGGGTATTAATGAATCTAATCCTCGGCCGAGCATTGTTATTATTAGTTATTGTTTTCTTCCTGATTTATTAATTCTTGAGCCAGCTTTTGATAAGCAAGAGCGCCGATTGATTTTGGATTATACAAGGCAATCGGCTTTCCAAAACTCGGCGCTTCAGCCAAGGCGACACAGCGGGGAATTTCCGTTTCAAAAACTTTGTGATTAAAATACTGCCTGACATTTTTGGCGACTTCGCGGCTAAGCTTCTCCCTTTTATCATACATTGTTAAAACCGCGCCGGCAACATTCAACTCCTGATTAAGGTTTTTATTGATTAAATTGATAATTTCTAAAAGCTGGCTTAAGCCCTCCAAACTATAATATTCACTCTGAACAGGAATTAAAACTTCATCGCTGGCAATTAGGCCGTTTAAGGTGAGAAGACTTAGTGAAGGCGGCAAATCAATAAAAACATAATCGTACTGATGACGAAGGCGATTGATAAATTTTCTTAAAAAAAATTCCCTTTCTGGAAGATTAACGAGTTCAACTAACGCGCCGGCCAGATGCTGATTGGCAGGAATCAAATGATGATTAAAAAGCGCGGTGTTTTTTATTAAATTTTCCGCTTCTTCGTGCCCCAAAATTCCGTGATAAACCGATTTTTCTTTAAGTTTTGGCAAAAAACCAAGACCGGAACTGGCATTGGCCTGAGGGTCAAAATCAATGAGCAAAACTTTTTTGCCAAGCAAACTTAAATAAGCTGATAAATTTATAGAAGTGGTGGTTTTGCCCACTCCTCCTTTTTGATTGCAAATTGAAATTACGCGAGCCATTATATTTACTATAATATTTTTTCGTGATATTATCAATAAAATTTTTCAGCTATTAATTTTATTTCAATAAAAATGGCCAGGTGGCGGAATTGGCAGACGCACGGGACTCAAAATCCCGCGATCGCAAGGTCATGAGGGTTCGACTCCCTCCCTGGCCACCAAATTTGACACTTTCAAATAAATTTATATGCTATAAACAGCAATTAAGATTAAGGAGGTGATATAAATGAGGATAATCCTCGTTGAGGTTTGGCAAAAAGAAAGAGATACGGGAAACGCTGTTTCCGAGATTATAAAAATCTTGTCTATTAATAATGATAAAAAGATTGAGCAGCTTTCTCGGATAATAGAAAATCTTCGGGCCCATAATATAACCGTTGGTGAAGCCGAAGAAGCAATAGAGTATCTCGATATTCCAAGTCAAACCTCGGAAGGCGCTGAATAATTCGGCGCCTTTTCTTTTACAAATTCCCTATCCAATAATACTTTAATAAAATAAGCGCTGACAATACCGATAAATCCTCCTATCAAAACATCAGAAGGCCAATGAACTCCCGTAAATACGCGCGCCAAGCTGATTAAAAAAGCGGCAAATAAAAATTTCCATCCCAAACTTTTCCCGGAATTGTTTTCCGAATCAAAGTAATAAAGAAAAATGGCAAAAGCCAGGGCAAAAAACAAAGAAGCGTGGCCCGAAGGAAAAGAAGCGTAAATATCGGATTGCTTATCAATAAGCGGAGTGATATTTAGCGCGGAAAACGGCCTTGGCCGATGAGTAAAAAATTTTATTACTTCAGCGATTATCCCTCTTGATAAGATAACGGAGAGCAATATAAGAGATGCAAAATGGATTCTTTCCTGCCATTTTTTCTCCTTTAAAATTAAAGCTGCGGCAATAACAAACAAAAAATAGCCGAAATATTGGGCAAGAAAAATCCCGAAATAATCAAGAAGCCAATAACGTTGGCTGAAACTGTTGATAAAATTAAAAATGAGCGAGTCCATTTAAAAATAATAAATATGAAATTGAAAAAGTGGAAATAAATTATCTGTTTGATTTATTTTCCAATGTAAGACAAAAGACCCATAAACCGGGCGCGTTTAATGGCTTGAGAAATCATTCTCTGATGCTTGGAACAAACGCCGGTCCATTTTGGGTCAATAATTTTTGATTGAGACGAAGTAAACTGCTTTAAGTTTTCCGCGTCTTTGTAATCAATAGTTTTTAAGTTTTGGGAA
This sequence comes from Candidatus Wolfebacteria bacterium RIFCSPLOWO2_01_FULL_38_11, assembly GCA_001793825.1. Taxonomy (GTDB): domain Bacteria; phylum Patescibacteriota; class Minisyncoccia; order UBA6257; family UBA9933; genus GWC1-37-10. Next base: position 22,407 of record MGIQ01000016.1, on the reverse strand, counting down.
CAGAAAAAACACTGCATATATTTTAGGTGTTAGGTATTAGGTGTTAGGTGTTAGAATTTTTTATCTAAAACCTAAAAGCTAAAACCTAAAAACTATTTAATTTAGAATGGCAAATCCTCTGCCTTGATTTCGCCTTCGCCAATATTTATTTCTGGAAGGTCTTTAGTTGGTTCATCAATCGCTTCCGTTGGACTTTGCGTTTTTTGCCCTCCGGTTGAACGAGGACCGAGCTGAAGGCGTTCGCAAATAACTTCCGTTGTTTTTCTATTTTGCCCTTGGGAATCTTGCCAACTTCTTGTTTTTAATCTGCCTTCAACTAAAACCAACCCTCCTTTTGATAAAAATTGGTTGACTATTTCAGCTTGACGACCCCAAGCTACGACATTATGGAATTCGGTATCATCTTGCCGGTTGCCGCTTTTATCCGTCCAAACCCGATTGGTGGCTATACTAAAAGTTGCCACCGACTGACCAGTCGGCGTTGTCCTTAATTGAGGAGCACTTGTCAGGCGGCCAAGAATAAAAACTTTATTTAAATTCATTTCTTTAGATGTTAGGTGTTGGATGCTAGGTGTTAGTTAATTCACTAAAACCTAAAAACTAAAACCTAAAAACTCATTTAAGTATTTCTTCCAATTTTTTCTCCAAAGCCTCATTGGTTAAAACAGCCTGAGGCTCTTTTTTAGCTTCCGGTTTCGGAGCAATCGGCTTGAAAGGAGCGGCTTTTCTGGCAATTGGCTGAGGAATTGATTTCGCAATCGGCGGGGTAATGAATAAAAACCTTAAAACTTTCGGATTTAATTTTAAAACTCCATTAATTTTAGAAATTTCTCCGGAATCAGCGGAAAAATTAAAATAACCAAAACAAGCAAAATTTTCTTTTTTAATCGGGTAAGCCAATTTTATCCTTGAAATACCGCCATTTTCCAAAATAGTTGCTTTGTGTTTTTGCAAAATTTTAGAAATTTCTTCGCTTTCATCTTCATTTCTCACTAAAAAGCTTATTTCGTATTTTTTCGGCTCTTTTTCCATGAATAATATACTAATTAATTTATCTTTTTAAGTCAACTTCTTTCAATTATTCTTCTTTTTCTTTTAATTCTTCTTTTACTTGATAGCCTGTGCCAACCGGAATTAATCTGCCGATAATGACATTTTCTTTTAATCCCCTTAATCTGTCTTCTTTTCCTTCGCAGGCGGAGGCAACCAACACTCTGGCTGTTTCCTGGAACGAAGCGGCGGAGAGAAAACTTTCTGCTGAGAGCGCAACGCGGGTAATACCCATAAGAAGCTGTCTGGAACGAGCCGGATTTTTACCCGTTTTTTTCATCTCACGATTAATTTCTAAAAATTTCGATTTTTCAATAATTTCGCCGACAACAAAATTAGTATCTCCGGAATCAGTAATCATCACTCTTGAAAACATCTGTCGGACAATAATTTCAAGATGCTTATCGCTGATGCCGCTGCCTTCAGAAACATAAATCTTCTGAACCTCATTGATTAAATAACGCTCCGCGGCTTCTTTATCCCTTAAGGTGAAAAGTTCCTGCAAATCAAGACTGCCTTCGCAAAGCTGATCGCCTTTTTGCACGCGATCTTTGGATTTGACGAAAATAGAAGTGGTTCGAGAAACCGGATATTCGATGATTTTGCTTTTCTTTTTTCCTTTTCCCGAAGTTTTAGAAATTTTTAATTTTATGACTTTGAGCAATTTTTTATCTTCAATGTCTTCGATAATGCCATCAGCCTCGGCTAAATAAGCCTTTCCTTTCGGAACTCGGACTTCAAACAATTCCTGCACGCGCTCCAAGCCGTGAGTAATATCAACGCCGGCAACACCTCCAGTGTGAAAAGTACGCAAAGTCAGTTGAGTGCCCGGCTCGCCGATTGACTGCGCCGCAACTACGCCAACCGCTTCACCTTTTTTAATTGGTTTTAATTCCGCCAAGTCGTAGCCATAGCACTTGGAACAAACGCCATAGAGAGTTTTACAGCTAATGGGAGAACGGACTTTAACCGTTTCAATTTTTGAATCATTAATCAATTGGGCGTCTTCGCGATTTATAATTTCTCCTTCTTTTACCGCGATTTTATTGCCAATCTTAACGTCTTCGGCGGCAGTCCGGCCAAAAAGCCTTTGACCAAATGAATAACCATATTCATCGCCTTCGGCGCGGATAATATGAATGCCCTCAATTGTCTTACAATCATCTTCGCGAACAACTAAATCTTGAGAAACATCTACTAAACGCCTTGTCAAATAACCGGCGGAAGCGGTTTTTAGGGCAGTATCAGTCAAACCTTTTCTGGCGCCGTGAGTGTTGATGAAAAACTCCAAGACGCTTAACCCTTCTTTGTAAGAAGATTTAATCGGCAACTCAATGGTTTCACCCTTTGGATTTTGAACCAATCCTTTCATACCGGTCATTTGAATCGGCTGAGACCAAGAACCTCTGGCGCCGGAATCAATAATAGTAAAAACTGATCCATATTGGTCCAGAGTTTGCGGAACAACTTTGGAAATTCTATCCCGAGCCTTATCCCAAACATTAATAATTCTGACATGACGCTCGAAATCAGTGAGTAAACCCTCTTTGTATTGTTCTTTGATAAGGTCTTCTTCTTTTTCGGCCTCGGAAATAATTCCGTTTTTTTCTTTGGGAGTAATTAAATCATCCATGCCCCAGCTGACTCCGGAAACGGTGGCATAGAAAAATCCCAAACGTTTAATGCCGTCGATAATTTCCCAAATCTTTTCAATTCCATACTCGTCAATGAAGGTGGAAATAAGGCGGCTTAATTCCTTTTTATTCATCACTTTGTTTACAAATCCAAAATCTTTCGGCAAAACCGAATTAAAAAGAATGCGGCCGATACTGGTTTCCATTATTTCATCATTGAGTTTTATTTTAATCGGCTCATTAACTTTGATATAGCCGAAGTCATAAGACACTAAGGCCTCTTCGCTATTAGAAAAAATAAAATTCTTTTCTTTGTTGGCTTCGTTTGTTTTTATTTTAGTGAGATAATAACAACCTAAAACAATATCCTGAGTCGGCTGGGCAATCGGATCTCCAGTGGCAGGCTTTAAAATATTTCTTGAAGCCAACATTCTTTCAGTTGCTTCTTTTTGGGCAAGTTCAGAAAGCGGGACATGAACAGCCATCTGGTCGCCGTCAAAATCGGCGTTAAAGGCCGAACAAACCATGGGTGGAATTCTTATTGCCAAATCTTCAATTAAAACCGGTTTAAACGCCTGAATACCCAAACGATGCAGAGTTGGAGCGCGGTTAAGAAGAACTTTTTTATCTTTAATGACTTCTTCCAAAATTTCCCAAATTTCCGGCGTGGCGCCTTCAATCAATCGATTGGCATTTCTGATATTATAAGCCATTCCCCTTTCAATGATTTTGGAAATAACAAAAGGCTTAAAAAGCTCAAGAGCCATTTTTTTCGGCAATCCGCATTCGTTAAGTTTGAGTTCCGGTCCGACCACAATAACCGAACGGCCGGAATAATCCACGCGTTTGCCAAGAAGATTCTGCCTAAAACGGCCTTCTTTTCCTTTTAAAATATCAGCCAGTGATTTAAGAGGCCGGCGCTGAGACGACAATTGCTGAGTTCCAAAACGGGCGGAATTGTCAATTAAAGCATCAACGGACTCCTGCAACATTCTTTTTTCATTGGTAATAATGACTTCCGGAGCGCGGATTTCCAAAAGTTTTTTCAAGCGATTGTTGCGATTGATAACTCGGCGATAAAGGTCATTTAAATCAGAAGTGGCAAAACGACCGCCGTCTAAAGCCACCATTGGCCGAAGGTCAGGGGGCAAAACCGGCAAGACGGTCATAATCATCCATTCCGGACGCATATTATTTTTGATAAAAGAACGGTAAGTTTTAAGCTTTTGAAGAAGCTTTTTCTGCCTAAGATTCTCTTTAATATCTTTTAATTCTTCTTCAATTTTTCCGATTTCTTTTTTCAAATCGATTGAAGACAAAATTTTTCTGATTGATTCCGCTCCGCTGGTTGCCTCGAAGACGCCGGCAAATTTTTTAGCCAAACCGTAATATTCAATTTCACTCAAAACCTTGCCGACTTTTAACGATTTTAAATCTTCTTTGGCTTGAAGCATGCCTGCTTCCAATTCTTTGCCGCTTGATGCAGAAATTGATTTTTTTCTTGATTTATATTCCTTCTCTATTTCTTCCAAGAATTTTTTCTTGTTTTCTTCGTTGACTGCGGTAACAATATAAGCGGCATAATAAATAACTTTAACCAATTTCTGAAGAGGAACATCTAAAAACAAACCAATGCGGGAAGGAACATTTCTTAAAAACCAAATATGAGCAACCGGCGCGGCCAAAACAATATGAGCCATCCTTTCGCGGCGAACCGAAGAATGCGTTACTTCAACATTACACTTGTCGCAAATCATATTTTTATAACGGATTTTTTTATACTTGCCGCAATAACATTCGTAATCTTTTGTCGGACCAAAAATCCGTTCGGAAAAGAGGCCGTCTTTTTCCGGCCGTTGAGTGCGGTAATTAATGGTTTCCGGTTTTATAACTTCACCATGAGACCATTCCAATATTTTTTCCGGAGAGGCGATTTTTATTTTTAAAGCGTTGAAATTAATCATATTAATCTTTTTTGCTTTTAACTTTATTTTCTACGGTAATTGTTTCAATATCCAGTCCTAAGGCCTTAATTTCATTCATTAAAACATTAAAAGCAGCGGGAATGTTCGGGGCTTTAATTTTTTCGTTTCTGATAATTGATTCAAATGAAGCGGCGCGGCCAATTACATCGTCTGATTTAATGGTAAGCATTTCCTGTAAAATATTAGCGGCACCGTATCCTTCAAGCGCCCAAACTTCCATTTCTCCAAAACGCTGTCCGCCAAATTGAGCTTTTCCGCCAAGCGGCTGCTGGGTAATCAAGGAATATGGACCAATCGAGCGCATGTGAATTTTATCTTCAACTAAGTGATTCAACTTAAGCATATAAATGTAGCCAACTGTTATTGGTTTTGGGAAAGGCTGGCCAGTGCGTCCATCAAAAAGCTTAAGCTTGCCGTCTTGGGGATAGCCTGCTTTTTTTAATTCTGATTTAATATCTTGTTCGGTGGCTCCGACAAAAACAGGAGAAACTGCCCGATAGCCGAGATTTTTAGCAGCCAAGCCAAGATGAGTTTCCAAAATCTGCCCGATATTCATGCGGGAAGCAACGCCTAAAGGATTTAATATAATATCAACCGGAGTGCCGTCTTCCAAATAAGGCATATCTTCTATCGGCCTAATTTGAGAAATAACGCCTTTATTGCCATGGCGGCCGGCGAGTTTGTCGCCAGCGCGAACTTTTCTTAATTGAGCAACTTCTACCTGAATTCTTTTAATAACGCCCGGCTCAAGCTTGTCTCCACGATCTCGGGAAAAAATTTTTATTCCGATAATCCGGCCTGATTTGCCGTGCGGCAAAACTAATGAAGTATCTTTAATATCTCTGGCTTTTTCTCCAAAGATTGCCCGAAGTAGCCTTTCTTCGGCTGAAGCCTCTGATTCGCCTTTAGGAGAAACTTTTCCAACTAAAATATCGCCAGCACCAACTTCAGCGCCAATTCTGATAATTCCCTCTTCATCAAGATTTTTTAATTTTTCCTCGGAAATATTGGGAATATCGGGCGTGGTAATTTCCGGACCGAGTTTAGTATCGCGAACATCGCAGTAAAAATCTTCAATATGAATGGAAGTGAATAGATCTTCTTTTACAATTCTTTCGGAAAGAATAATAGCGTCTTCAAAATTCGCCCCCTCCCAAGAAACAAAAGATACCAGCAAATTTTGACCTAGAGCCAAAACTCCATTATCAGTAGAAAAACTATCGGCTAAAATATCTCCTTTTTTAATTTTATCTCCCTGATTAACAACAGGCCTTTGGGAAATACAAGTAAAATCGTTTGATCTTCTAAATTTATTAAGCTCATAAGCTTTTTTCTTTTTTTCGGAATCTTCAATTACAATTTTTCCGGAATCAAGCTCAACAACTTTCCCTTCATTTTCAGAAATAACCAACCGGCCGCAATCAAAGGCCGCCTTATCTTCTATGCCGGTAGAAACTAACGGCGCCGAAGGTTTAATTGAAGGCACGGCTTGACGCTGCATGTTAGAACCCATAAGCGCGCGATTGGCATCATCATGTTCCAAAAACGGAATCAATGCCGTGGCAACACTGGTCATCTGATAAGGCGCGACATCGATGAATTCAGCTTCTTCCCGGCGGCAAGTTATCGGCCTGCCTTTGTGGCGAGCGCCGACAATTTCTTCAACAATTTTCCCGTTATTTTCAATTTTAGTGCTGCCTTGGGCAATTTTATATTTTTCCTCTTCAATGGCGTCAAACCAAACAACTTCATCCGTGGCTTTTCCATTTTTTACTTTAATATAAGGAGTTTCCAAAAAACCGAAATCATTTAATCGGGAAAAATTAGCAAGATGGTTAATTAAGCCGATATTTTGGCCTTCGGGAGTTTCAATTGGACAAATGCGGCCATAATGGGAAATATGAACGTCTCTGACTTCAAAACCAGCGTGTTCCCTTGTCAGACCGCCGGGACCCATTGAAGAAAGGCGGCGCTTGTGTTCAAGCTCGGCTAAAGGATTGTCTTGGTCCATAAATTGAGAAAGCTGGGAAGTGGTAAAAAATTCGCGGACAACGGCAACAAGCGGCCGAGCGTTAATAAGCTGAACAGGTGTAAGTAAATTAGTTTCTAAAGTTGACATCCTGTCCTGGACGGTGCGGCGAAGACGGGCAAAACCAACGCGCATTCGGCCGGCCAAAAGCTCTCCGACCGCCCGAACGCGGCGATTGCCAAGATGATCGATATCATCCGATTCCGCCATCAAATCATTATTAAGTTTGATAATTTCTTTTGTAATCGCAATAATGTCGTCTAAAGATATAAGCAAAGATTCGCTTTTTGTGCCAAGCCTTTGATTAAATTTAAAACGGCCGGCAAACGACAAACTGTAACGGTCGCTTCTTTCAAACATCGCATCGATTAAATGTTTAGCATTTTCCGAAGTGGCCAAATCACCGGGCCTTAATCTCTTATAAACTTCGCTGTAAGATTCCAGAAAACTCTTGGAATCGCTTTTTTTAAGAGTTGTCTCAATATGCTTAATTGGCCCATTATCTATATTATTGAATAATTTTAAAATCGCTTCTTCTTTTTCCAATTCGCTGCGATGAGCAATACTGGCAAAAACCCTTATTAAGTCAGTGACCGCAACTTTTCTGTGGCGATCAATTTTTACGCCAATGAAACCGTCGGGATCAGTGGAAAATTCCAGCCAACTGCCGCGATCCGGAATAACTTTAGCGCCGAAGAGTTTGCGGCCGCGATAAGCTTCGGCAGTAAAGTAGACGCCAGCTGACCGGATAAGCTGGGAAACAACTACGCGTTCAACGCCGTTAATGATAAAAGTTCCGCGCGAAGTAATCATCGGAAAATCACCGAGATAAACCTCCTGCTCTTTTGTTTCTTTTGTTTTATTGTTTATAAGTTTTACTTTTGCCCGGAGAGGAGCTTCAAATGTCAATTCTTTTGACCAAGATAATTCTTCGCTGTACTTCGGCTCGTCAAAATAATAATCGACGAAGTGTAATTCGTATTCTTTTCCGGTCGTATCTTTAATCGGAGAAATTTCTTTTAAGAGTTCTTTTAATCCTTTTTTTAAAAACCAATTAAAAGAGTTGCTTTGAATTTCGGCCAAAAAAGGCTGCTTGATAAAAGCTCCCGGATGGTAAGAAAAAATTTTAGCGGGTAATTTTGGCATGAAATTGGGCGATTTTCTTTTTATAAAAAAACAAAAAAATATTCCTCCTTCTTTGTGAAGGATAAAAAAATTCAATTATTTATTTTAATAATAAATATTTAGCACGATTGATGTTATGCTCATCCAAATCTTTTGAAAAAATTGTTTTCTTTGTTTTCGGATCGGATAAATAATACCAATATTGGGAATCTCGCGGCTCTTGGGCGGCTATTGTCGCATTTTTTGACGGATTGGAAATTGGCGTTGGCGGAAGTCCGGCATAAAAATAAGTGTTATAGAATGAATCAAATTTATAATCATCTTTTTGAAGAGCCGGACAATTTAAAAATCTCCCCGAACATTTTGCGTAAATAACAGTAGCATCGATTTGAAGAGGCATACCAACTTTCAGCCTTTTTTTAATAATGCCAGCTGCCACTTGACGTTCTTTGCTATCTGGTATCTCTTTTTCCAGTAAAGAGGCAATTATTAAAGTATCTAAAATATTACCACCTCCTTTTAAAAAAGGCAATACCTGCCCGCCAAAATTGTCAAGCATCTTTTCTACCGCTATTTGAGCGCCGGAATTCTCGTAAAAGAAATAAGTGTCGGGCAAAAGAAATCCTTCCAATGATTTAGCTTTTGAAAGATGCGGATATTGGATTTTTAAATTATCAAAGTTTGAGCTGATTAATTTATTGTTGTAATTTACCAGCTCATTCGGACCGATTATTTTAAGCTCCGACAATAAGTCGTCAATTTCTTTAAGAGTCATTCCGGGGAAAATTGTTACGGAAATTTCTTTGGGACCGCTTATTAATATTTTTGTCAATTCATTGACAGAAGGCGGATTGTCAAAACTATAGCTGCCAGCTTGGAATCGATGAGCTCTGCCGCTAAGCAATGAAAATATTTTAAAGGATAACTTTGATTTTACAAGACCCGACAAATAAACTCTTTCAGTTATTTCATTAAAGCTTATTCCATTTGGAATGTCAAGCTTAGAAAAATTTTTTTCTGAACCGGCCGGCGGATGGATTATCCCGATTAAAAAAATCGCGAAAAAAATACTTAAAATGGAAATGACTGCTATGGGTTTCATTTTCTGGCGGCAATAGACTGGATAATACCAATCATTATTAAATTCGTCAATAAACTCGAACCGCCGTAGCTTAAAAAGGGAAAAGTGACTCCGATGACCGGAGTAATTCCCAAATTCGAGCCGGTATTTAGAATAAACTGACTGATGAAAAAAACCGCCGAACCAAGACAAACAAACCGGTTGAAATTATTGTCAGAATTCAGACCAATTTTTATTATTTGAAAAATCAGAACGCCAAAAGCAGTAATAGCAATAAATCCGGCAAATAATCCGAATTCTTCAATCAAAGCGGCGAAAATAAAATCGGTTTGAGCTTCCGGCAAAAAACCCAACTGGACTTGAGTTCCCTGTCCGAATCCTTTGCCAAAAAAAGAGGCAGAACCAATGGCGATTTTCGATTGAATGACATTATAATTTATGCCCAAAGGGTCCCGCTCCGGTAAAAAAACTCCCAAAATTCTTTCTTTCTGGTAATCCTGAAAAACATACAGCCACATCAGAGCGCCGACAACGAGAAAAATAAAGAGGGAAACCATTAAATGCCTCCAGCGAAGCCCGGAAACCAAAAGAAACCCAAACCAAATTGAAAATAAAATCAAAGCCGAGCCAAGGTCAGGCTGAATCAAAACCAATAAAGCGGGAATAAAAAAATAAGCAAAAGAAATAAGCAAATTAGAAACTCGGGCGATGCCAATATGTTTTTTTCTAAAAAAACTAGCAAAAATTATTATTAAAGAAATTTTGGCAAATTCCGAAGCCTGCAACTGAAAAGGTCCGAGAGGAAGCCAGGCTTTTACTCCGCGGACCGACGGCGCAAAAATATAAGTGATAATTAACAATAAAATTATAAAAAAATAGATTCCAAAAATAACTCCGCGATGATTGATAAAAGGCCGCCAATCAAAACGAATAACGAGAAACATAAAAATCAGGCCGATTGCCAAAAAAAGAAGTTGTTTCCAAAATAAATCCGGTTTGGAGCTGATTAAGCTTAACAACCCTCCGCCAATTAACAAAAAAACGGACAGATTCAATTTCCAATCAAAATTTTTTAAAAATAACATGATATTTTTTCTGTTTATTACATTCCTAAATCCCCTTTTGCGATTAATCGGCGATTTTTTCCGCGCAGATAATTAATATAGGCGGCAGATGCAATCATAGCCGCATTGTCAGTAGGATATTTAGTAATATATAAATCAGGTTTTAGATTATTTATGGCTTTTTGAAATTCTTTTTTTAAGGTTTTATTAGCCGCCACGCCGCCGGAAACAAAAATTGATTTGGCTTTAAATTCTTCGGCGGCACGCAATGTTTTTTTAATTAGAACATCAAAAGCGGCTTGCTGAAAACTGGCGGCTACATTAGGTTTTAGGTTTTTGGTTTTAGGTTTTAAATTTAAATCGCGAAAGTAATACAGCACCGCTGTTTTTAATCCGGAAAAGCTAAAATCGTAATTTTTCTGATTCAACATTGGCCGGGGAAAATCGACTGCTTTTTTATTGCCCTTCTTTGCGAGTCTTTCTATTTCCGGTCCGCCCGGATAAGGCAAATTCAACAATCTGGCTACTTTGTCAAAAGCTTCGCCAACGGCATCGTCGCGAGTTTCTCCCAATTTTTTATAATGGATTAAATTTTTCATCAACAATAAAATTGTATGTCCGCCGCTAATTAATAATACAATTGCCGGAAATTTTATTTTTTCTTTTGACAGCAAAAAACTGTAAAGATGTCCTTCCATGTGGCTGACGCCTATAATTTTAATCTTTTTATTTCTTAATTTCTTAGTTTCTTTATATAATTCTTTGGCGAAATTTATTCCGGTCCATAAAGCCGGCTCAAGCCCAGGACCGACGGTAACGGCGATAATATCAGGTTTTAGTCCGCCAGTTGACGGATGGACTTTAGGTTTTATTTTTTTCAATAATATCGGCAGATTTTTGAGGTGTTCTCGTTTGGCCAAATTCGGAACCACGCCGCCATAGAGCCGATGAATTTTTATTTGCGATGCCACTAAATTTTTTAAAATTTTAATCCGCCAGCTGGCGGAGCGGTTTTTTGAAAATGGATTGCCTTTAGCTTCAACTAAAGCAATAGCTGTTTCATCACATGATGTTTCAATAGAGATAATTTTCATTTAAAAAAGAAATAAATATATTGGTGCTCCCATCGGGATTCGAACCCGAGTTACCGGCGCTTGTCCCCCACTCAATCTTGATTAATTTGTAGCCCTAAGGGGAATCGAACCCCTGTTCACAGCTTGAAAAGCTGTTGTCCTGACCACTAGACGATAGGGCCATTAGAAAGCAAAATATTCTATCAATAATAACTGAGTGGGGGATGAAAAAAGCCGATGTCCTAGACCAGACTAGACGATAGGAGCGATGGAATGATAGTAAATTTCTTTTTTAATTTCGTCAACTTTAACCGAAAGCAAAACTATTACAAATTTATTCTTCTCCTTTTTTCAGTGATTCCTCGATAGCTTTTTTAAGCTCTTCAATACTGACATCGCTTTTTTTCTCCTGGGGATACGGCTCAGCAGAAGGGATTTCTTTCTTCTCTTTTTTAAAAAACGGCTTTTCTTCTTGAGACAATAAAACTCTGCCCAATGGTTTTTCTTCGCGGCGCATCACTTTTTCTTCGATAATTTTCGCTTCAGCACGCCACTCATCGGCAATTCTTTTTTCCACAATCGCTTTGGCGGTTCCAAAATGATTTCTGGTGTTTTCAATAATCACATCGCGGAATGATTCCAGCGGCACCTCAAAAGGCGCCAAAGTTTCGGCAGAAAACGCTTTGGAAGCAACTCCGTCTATCATTAATTTCGCATAAATATGATACTTGGGCAGATTAACCAAATCATTGGCCTGAAATTCCGGCAAAAATTCTTTTTCTAAAAGTTCCGCGTCTGGCGCGCCAATGCGAAAGCAAATAATCGTGCCGACATTGCCAAAAACCGCGGCTCTTACTTCTTCTGACAATTGTTCAATATATTGATGGGCTAAAACCAAATTAAGGCGATATTTTCTAGCTTCAGATAAAATATTGGCAAAAGATTCTGTGGAAAAATTTTGAAATTCGTCAACATAAAGATAAAAATCACTTCGTTTCTCCATAGGCAAATCAACGCGAGACATGGCTGCCAATTGGATTTTAGTAATAATCATGGCGCCCAGCAATGAGGAATTGTCTTCACCCATTTTCCCTTTGGAAAGATTAACAATCAAAATTTTCTTTTCATCCATTAATTTTCTGATATCAATCGTAGAATGAGGCTGGCCGATAATATTTCTAATTAAAGGATTGGCGACAAATTGGCCGACTTTATTTTGAATGGCGGCCACTGCCTCTGTCTCGAATCTTTGGCTATAACGGGCGAATTCATTTACCCAAAAGGCTTTAACAACGGGATCTTGAAGATTATCGACAACTTTCTGCCGATAATCTTTTTCCGCAAGCATCCTCATTATGCCAAGCAAAGTAGAGCTGGGATATTCTAGTAGCGCCAAAAGAGTATTGTTTAAAATATATTCCATTCTGGCTGACCAAGCGTCAACCCAGATTTTTTTAAAAACACCCATCATCCCGGAAGCAATCAAATGCCGATGTTCTTTGCTGACCGCTTCCAAAGGATTAAAAGCAATCGGATAATCAATATCCGAAGGGTCAAAATAAATCACGTCATCAATTCTGCTTTCCGGGACAAAATCAAGCATTTTTTCCGCGAATTCTCCGTGCGGGTCAACTACGGCCAAACCATGACCAGAACGAATATCAGAAATCGCCATATTTTCCAAAACAGTGCTCTTGCCAACGCCGGTTTTACCAATGACATAAATATGGCGGCGGCGATCATCGGGTTTAATGCCAAAACGAACGCGCTGTCCCCTGAAATTTGTTTGTCCAAAAAAATTTACTTCGTTATTATTCATAAAATTTATATTTTATCACTCAATAGGCAAATTGGGCGGCGGACCGCCTTTTTTGAATTCCTGACGCCTAAGCTTCGGCGCTTCAACCATTGTTACCGGTAAATGATAAAGAGTGGCTAGTTCTTCATTGCTAAAAACCGGAAATTTTTCCGGCCTAGTTTTATTATAGATGCCAAATCTCCTTTTTTTATAATAATCGAAAATTCTTTTTTTCCGGTAATTAGTCCGCCATTTTTTGTAACTGGGAACTATTTTGGAAAATAAAGTATCATAACGAGTCAGAAAGAGCGGTTTAAAGGAATTATAATGGCTAAATTGATGCAAAGCGCCCATAATAGCCGTGACATTATCGCCCGTAAATCTGTCTTTATCATCAATATAGACAAATCTGATAAAAGCTTCAAAACCAAGTTTGGAAATTTTATTGGCAATTTCTTTAACCAAATCCTGCTCATCAGGAGATAGAAACTTAAGGAACTGTTCTGGTTTTTTTTCAGATGGCCAAGAAGGCACTTCAACCGGCGCCCAGAAAAAATTTCTAAACCAAGCATTAAACTCGTCGCCGAGCCCAGGTTTTTTCCCCTTGGCTTTTCCAATAATTTCCGCAATTTTTTCCTCGCCTTCTTTTTTCCAATTATTGCCCGTAAGCGAGCCGGTAGGACTGATTAAAATCTGAAACCAGACTTTTTCCCCTTCTTTGAGCTTGGACATTGTCTCAATCAGCATAGCAATCGGGTCAAGGCGCTGCTCTTCAACTACTGATTCAAAATAATGATAAACTTTTATCGGATAAAAGCTTTCCCGAGCTAAAATAAGCTCTCCGGCAAAAAGGTCAAAAACTTCATTAGGCAAAGCGGCTGGGGCAAGCTCGGTATAATCATCTGCTTCTTTGATTTCCGCATCCGGATATTGGGAATAAATTGCCGATTCAATGACATTTTGTTTATCAGCCGGACCATAAATATAAAAATAAGCGCCGCCGGAATATCCGGCAACTTCCAAAGAAAACCAAGGCTCAACCGCTCCTTCAAGATATATTTTCATCCAATTGGGACCATAAGAATAAGAAGCATAGAGACCGGCAATAACCTGCTCCATTGCTTTTGGAGTTTTAAGAATGTCTTTGGGAACTTTTATTTCAAAAAGTTTCCATTTAATGCTTTCCGTAAATTTTGTCCGAAGATAAATAAGGCGGATTTTTAAAAAAATTAAAAAAAGACCGACGGGGACAACAGCCCACCAGACAAATAAAAAGACTTTTAAGGCGTTAGAGAAGACTCCGTAAAAAACATTTGCAACAACGCCATAAACCTCTAACATAAATTAATTTTAACAGGTTCTTAAGCTAAATGATACTTGCCGTCAGGCAATTTTTTAAAATACTTCTTATTTTGAAGATTTAAGAGGATTGTATTTTCCTTTAAAAATCTTTCCTGTTTAACGAGATTAATAATATCTTTGGCAGGCATAGGACCTTTACCTTTTAATATCCGGCCGATTACTTCCTTGGCCGTGCCGGGCTGGTGCCCGAATTCCGCCAAGCTGTAAATTCCCCGCCCAACCAAAACAAAACGCGGGTCTTTTATCAGTTCATTATGAACAGTAGCTTCCAAGGCAATGCGACTGTCAAATTTGGTTTTGTTTATCTTTTGAGCGATTTCCTTAAAATGGAGCGGCTGGCCGTGCCTTTTGATAATCAAATAAGATTTAGAACCAATAGTTTTCGGATTAATTTCTTCCCACTGGGAAGGACCAAAATCGCCGTAAGGATTAATTTTAAATTTCTTGGAAATGAAAAGATAATTTTTTGCGGCGGAAGAATCAAGATTTAAAGATTTGGCAATTTCCGAAGATAAAAATTCGAATTTTTTACTTTTAAGAAGCTCTTCTTTTTTGGATTTAGCGATTTTTTCCAATTTATTAAGAAAATCAACCGCTTTTTTAAGCGATTCTCTATTGAGGTGATAAAAATTGTAAAAATCTTTATTATTTTTGTAATAATAAGGTTCTCTAAAAATTTCAAAAATAAATTGCAAATTTTGCCGGTTAATAGTGTTATCTTTCAACAAAGTTTTTAAATCGTCGATAAATTCATCTTCTTTTCTGACGCCGCCATGCTTTTTTAAATCAGCCAAAGCGGTTTCCCATATTTTTTTAGCCGGACCTTTCCCAAAATCATTTCTTACCAGTTCTAAACCGCCGGCTTCAATTTGCCTGATTCTTTCCCTTGTCAAATTATACTTTTTCCCAATGGCGGCCAAAGTAAGCTTTTTACCAGCCAGACCAAAACGCTGTTCAATAATATCTCTTTGGCGGCTGGGAAATTTAGCCAAAAAACCGTCAATTATTTTCCTTAAGCTTTTCATTAATCAAATAGTATAATATTTGTCTTTTTTTGTCAATTGATTTTTTTATTTTTTCTTGCCGGCTATCAAAAGCGCCGGACTGGCGATAAATATTGACGAATAAGTTCCGACAATCGTGCCGACCATTACCAATAAAACAAAATATTTCAAAGAAACCGGACCAAGAAAGAAAAGAACCAAAAGCACCAAAACCAAAGTAAGGGAAGTATTGATGGAGCGAGCCACGGTTTGGTTAATACTGGAATTAATAATTGATTGTAAATCCATCCTATTGGCAGAGATAACCAAATTTTCCCTGATGCGGTCAAAAACTACTATTGTGTCATGAACGGAAAAACCGACAATAACCAATAAAGCAACAATAAATTTAGTATCGAGTTCAATGCCGTAACGCCAGCCCAAATAAGCCAATAATCCAGTGGAGATAATAACATCGTGGAAAAGCGTAAGCAGGGTGATAACCCCGTATTTCCATGACTTGATAGGATAAGAAACCTTGCGGAAAGCATAGGCAACATACAAAGAAATGCCCAAAAGGACTAAAATAACAGCCGTAATTGCCTTATTTTTCAATTCCCGGCCGATAGTGGGACCGATTGATTCATAACGAAGCTCTTCTACCTGCCCGAATTTTTTTGACAGACCGCTTAAATAATTTTGATGGTCTGATTCAGAAATAGCTCCCAATTTAACAAGAAAACTTTGAGTGCTTGATTCGGAATAAATTACGGCATTTTTAACATTTAAATCATTTTCGAAATAATCAGCCAGTGATCTTGAATCGGCGCCACTAGCGCGAATCTGCCAAAGCGTGCCGCCGACAAAATCAATTCCGGATTTTAGACCGAAAACAGAGACAAAAACAATGCTGGCAATTATTAAAATTCCCGATACCGCAAAAAATATTGATTTGTATTTTATGATGTTCATTTTATTATTTATTGTTTGACTTATTTTTAAGGAAAACCAGCAATAATGTCCGAGTAATTGTTATTGCGGAAAACATTGAAACTAAAACGCCGATTAAAAGAGACAAAGCGAATCCTTTAACAAAACTGGAAGTGAAAAAATAAAGAATAACCGCCGTAATGATGGTACTGGCATTGGAATCGCGGATTGAGGGCCAAGCGCGGCGGAAACCTTCTTCGATGGCAGATATTTTTGACACTCCTTTTTTTATTTCTTCTTTAGTCCTTTCAAAAATCAAAATATTGGCATCAACCGCCATTCCGATTGAAAGAATAAAACCGGCAATGCCGGACAAGGTCATTGTCATAGAAACTCCTTTAAAAACCGCCAAAGTCAAAGCAATGTAGATCAAAAGGGCAAAGGAAGCGAATAATCCAAAAGTCCTGTAATAGACAAGCATAAACGCCATAATAACAAGAGTTCCGATTAAACCGGAATAGACAGCTTTGTTTAAAGATTCTTCGCCCAAACTCGCGCCAACCAATTGCTGGCTTACTAAATTAATAGGCGCGGGCAAAGCGCCGGCATTAAACCGAGCCACAAGTTTTTTTGCTTCTTCCGGAGTAAATTGACCGGAAATCTGAGCATTGCCGCCGGAAATTTTTTCGCGGACCACGGGCTCTTCGATTAAATTATTATCCAAAAAAATACCAAGCGGTTTGTTAATGTTTTGAGCGGTTAATTCTTCAAAAATTTTTGCGCCTTCGTCATTAAATTGAATATTGATTCTCGGATTATTGGTTGTCGGGTCAAAATCAATTTGCGCTCCTTTAATATAGCGGCCGGTAAGCTGAGTAGGAGAATAGACCGCCTGATTTTTACCTTCTATTTCAATTTCAGTCACTTGGCGAAAGTCCAATAAAGGAGTTTCACCGATTTCTTTGATTGCTTTGGCAATGTCTTTATAGCCGGCTAATTCAATCATAAGGCGATGAGAGTCCCCTTCTTTGGCTGAAACCACCTGAGGTTCGCTGACGCCGAATAAATTTATCCTTTTTTCAATAGTGTCTCTTAAGCCAGCCATAACGGAATCGCGATCAGCGGCAGAAACCTGACTCATATCAACTTCATAAATCAATTGCGCTCCGCCAATTAAATCAAGGCCAAGCTGCCAAGGCAGACGCTTGCTCAAAAAATCAAAAGGCGAGGAAAATCCGGGATAAACGAAAAAAACCGATAAAATCGCTAAAATTAAAATTGAAATTAATAAGAATGTCGAGCGTTTAATATTAGACATTAGATTATCCGGAAAATCGGAAATGCGCTATTGGTTATCGAACTCTTCCATTAAATTATTGAATTCGCGGTCAAGATTATTAATGGCGCGGGCTTCTTCATTTGTTTTATTTATCAATTCAGAAATTTCTCCGTCAATATTGCTACTGCCCAATATTCTTTTTTCTAAAGCTTCCAAAAGCTTGAGCAAATAATCATTGTAGACAATCAAACGGCTAATCAAAGCGGTTTCCGAACTAACGGCTTTTAAGGCAATCTGGCTGGCTGAATCCGGCTTGATGGAAGAAATATTTTTTGCCATTATTTCCAGCTGTTTTGACAGGTCAATAGCTTTTTCTCTGGCTTGGCGATTGCGGTCAAGCTCTGTAGTCAGCAAATTCAGCGCGTCATCATATTTTATCTGTTTTTCCAGATTGGAAATTTCAGGAATATTATTCGCCGTCTGATTGGAAAGGCCGACAATTTCCTTGGCAATAGTTGCCGCTTCTTGGCGGGCTTTCAAAAATTCCGAAGGGACTTGTTTTACGTCGTCTGAGGCAAAATAATAAGCGAGAAAATAAACAACTAAAATTGCTATCGCAAACGCAATAAATATCTTAACTTGCTTGGGAATTCGAAAATAAAAATTCTTTATTATATTACTTGCCATATTAATTCAATTAAGTATTGCATAATTTTTTAAAAAATCAATATTCTTATCTATTCTTATATAATTGACGATAAAAGAAAATAAATATAACATTTTATTATTGCGCGGGTATCGTATAATGGCTATTACTCCAGTTTTCCAAACTGGTGACAGGGGTTCGATTCCCCTTACCCGCTTCAAATACAACTAAAAATCCCCGAATCGGGGATTTTTAATTATATTTATAATTTTAATTAGAAATTAGTTATGTCTTTTCCCAATTGGTCCAGTTCCTGAATTAACGAATTATTATCCGAAGGCAAAACATTCAAATTTTGTTCAATGTCAGAAATAGCATTTCCTTGATTTATTTGCGCTCCTTGAGGTATTTTCGGGCTAAATACCGGAAAAGGCGTAATTGGTTCTTTTAATTTTGTTAAATACCACCATGCTCCGACAGCGATTAAAATTATAATTATTATGGGGATTACCCATATCAGCACTTTTTTAATGCCACCTTTGGGGCCTTGCG
>MGIQ01000016.1:0-3808 GCA_001793825.1 Candidatus Wolfebacteria bacterium RIFCSPLOWO2_01_FULL_38_11 | reverse complement strand
ATTTATTATTGGGCGCTCGACGTCGCCGTGGTTGTTGTTGTTGGAATTGTTGAAGTTGCATTTTCAATACCTTTGACTCCCCTTAAAGCTTTAAAGGCATTATGCACGGCCTGCCGCGCTTCTTTCATCACGCCGTCACGAAGATTAAATAAATCTTTCCGCAATTGTTCGCTTGATGATTTGAAAGATCCTCTTAATTGGCTGACTATCGCCGCATCGGTAGAAGTTGCGCCAACAGCAACACTGCTTGTTGCCACGGAATAAACCTTTCCAGCCTGAATTTCCACTGCGGATTTAGCGTTGGCAATGGCAGTTTTCGCCGCTGTTATGGCGGAATTAACCTTGGAAACATCTTTTCCACCGGCAGCCGCTTCAGCAGCCCGACTCTCAACTTTTGTAAGTATTTCCTCAAGTTTAGACAACATATTTTCAAAATGCTTGACCCATTGTTCATTAATGTGATTCAATTGGTTGAAAATTTTATCAGCTGCATTTCTTTTCTTTTCGTCTTTTATGCGAGAAGTTCTTTCCTTTAATTCTCTCTTTTTAACTTCAATTTTTTCTTTTGTCTCTTCTCTTCTAGTTTGAATTTTTTCTTTAAATTCCCCTATTCTGACATTAGCTTTTTCCCTGATTATTTCCATTTTTTCCCTTGCATTTTTTATAGCCGAAGCGGAGGTTGTATTTGATGAATTAACTTCCTCTGCCTTGGCGATTGTTGCGCCAAGGACCATTAATGATACTACCGCGGCAATTATTGAATATTTTATAATAAATGTTTTCATAATATTAATTATACTACAAAAAATCAAAAACAATAACGAGTTATCCACAGGGGTATTTATAATTAAAATACGGCTAAAGTTAGCCGTATTTTAATTATAAAGTTTTTTCTATTTCTTATTGAGTTGACGGCAAAGCTGGTGTGATAAATGTGCTTTCAGTGGAAGTAGCGGTATTATTAGCCGCATCGGTTGAGCCAACCACATAATAATAAGTGCTTGAGGCTATAAGGTTAGAAAGTCCGAATTGATGGATTAGCGACAAAGTGGAAGTGCTATTTGATGGAGTTGAGGAAGTATTTATCGGCGTGGAAGTGCTAACCCAAATTTTTCCGTCAGCTAATTCATTGGTGTTCCAATTAATGATTGTGGAAGTGGCAGTTGTAGAAGTTGCAATTATTCCGGAAATGACAGGCGCGACTAAATCCGGCGTTGAAGTGGCGTTATTATTTCCTCCGCAATCATCGTCATCATTATCGTGGTCGCCATCATTATCATCATGGTCACCATCATTGTCATCATCGTGGTCATTGTCGCAATCATCATCGTCATCATCATCGTTGTCTTTTTTCCATTCTTTTCCTATTTTTTTAGCAATACCCTTTGGCAAATTTTGAAGGCTGCTGCTGGACAATTCGAATTCCAAACCTTTTTTCTTCAAGCCCGGCGCAATAAGCAATCCCGGCGGAAGCTTGCCCGATTTTCCGGCTCCCATTTCAAAAATGATTTTCAATTTCCCAATTGTGTTTTGATCAACATCGCCGCTGCCTTTAAGCTCATATTTGATCTGGAATTTTTTGATCGCGGCGCGAGTAAACGGCCCAAAATAACCGGTAATCAAACCTTCAGGATATATTTCTGGAAAATCTTTTAAAAATTTTTGGAGATCTCTGACATCATCTCCTCTTGATCCAATTTGAAGATTTCTGGCAATTCTTAATTCTTCTTTTACGGCTTTAGTTTGGATTTCAAGCTGGCTAAGCTGTTCTTTTAACGCTTTTATCTGTTGTTCAAGCTGAATAATCATCGCTTGAAGAGCGCTAATATTGGTTGAAGTTGCGGTTGAAGTGGTGTTTTGGGCAAAGGTTGAAGATGTTGAAACCAATCCGCTGATTATTAAAGCTAAAACAAAAAATTTAAAATAGTTTTTCATAAATTTAATTTTTTAGATTGTCTATATTTTTAATTTAACTCATAGCTAATAAGCTATTAAGCTATAAAACTAACAAACTGATATATTCGACCTTTCTTTTATACACAGACGCCTGATTCTCGAAATTATTACAATATTATAAATGATTTACGCGCAAAAGAACATGGCTTTTATGGTGGGATATTCTAAACTTTGCGCGAAAGTATTTTGAAGAAAGATAACACCTCGCTTCCGTCTGGCTCAAAAAATTCTTAAAGTTCTTGTTGGTGGACCCACGGGGAATTGAACCCCGCCCTCATCCATGCCATGGATGCGTTCTACCGATATACTATGGGCCCAGATTTTAACTTACAACTTGCAACTGACAACAATTTTATAACAAAAACACATAATCTTGCAACTAAAAAATAAAAACTATAAGCTAAGAACTATAGAAATGCCCTCGTAGTTCAAAGCCGACGCTCACAAAGGCGAGGTCGGCTCTCCGACTTCGCTACGCGAACGTCGGAGCGGATAGAGTGTAGATTATAAAATTACACCAGGATATATTTATATAATGAAATGATTTGCCCTCGTAGTTCAATGGATAGAACAATGCCGTCCTAAGGCGGAAATGGGAGTTCGATTCTCTCCGAGGGCATATATAATGGAAGAGTGGCCGAGCGGTTTAAGGCGCAGCTCTCGAAAAGCTGTTGAGGAGAAATCCTCTCGTGAGTTCGAATCTCACCTCTTCCGCCTTTGCCTCGCTAAAGCTCGGCTTCGGCGTGATGAAATCCGCCAAGATGAGCGAAAGTAGGCTTTGCTTCGCCAAAGCTCGCAAGAGCGAAGACGGACAGACAAATTTATTAAAATCATTTAAAATATAATTAATGTTTTTTCAAAATCAGCCAATAACTAAAATTGTTAAAAAAGTGATGCCGGCGGTGGTGTCAATTTCAATCTCGGAAAATCTGGAAAAAATACCGGACGGTTTGATTGATTTAAAATCAAGAAATAAATTAAAGAAAAAAATCGGGTCACTAAAAAATGTGGAAGTGGGCAATGGCTCGGGATTTTTCATTGACGAAGAAGGCATAATTTTAACCAATAAGCATATTATTGCCGATCCGAACGCTGAATATTTTGTAATTACTAATGACAAGAAAAAATTAAAAGCGGAAATTATCGCCCGAGACCCGATTAATGATATTGCGATTTTAAAAATCAATGATTCTTCCAATAAATTTCCAGTTTTAGAACTTGGGAATTCAAACGCGGTTGAATTGGGAGAAAATGTAATTGCTTTTGGCAATGCCTTAGGGATTTTTTCCAACACAGTATCAGCCGGCATTGTTTCGGGACTGAGTCGGAACATTTCCGCTCAGCTGGATTTAAAATCAGAATCGCAGGAAATGCGAGGATTGATACAAACCGATGCGGCGATTAATCCGGGAAATTCCGGAGGGCCTTTGATTAATTCCCGAGGAAAAGTTATTGGCATTAACGCGGTAACGGTCTTTGGAGCGGAAAATATCGGACTAGCTATCCCGATTAATGTAGTAAAAAGGGATTTAGATGACTGGAAAAAATTCGGGCAAATTAAAAGGCCTTTTTTGGGCATCCGTTATTTAATTATCAATGAAGAAATTAAAAATCGCTTTAACTTGCCCGTTATTGAGGGCGCTTTCATTGTTAATGAAGGTATTGGCCGGCCGGCAATAATTGAGGGCAGCCCGGCGGAAAAAGCGGGATTAAAAGAAAAAGATATTGTTTTGGAAATAAACGATAAAAAAATCAGCTTGGATAAAACTCTGGGCGATTTTTTGGAAAATCTTTCTGTTGGGGATTCCTTAAAATTAAAAGTTCTGCGAGGTAAGAGAGAATTTAAAACAGC
>MGIQ01000015.1:22866-27862 GCA_001793825.1 Candidatus Wolfebacteria bacterium RIFCSPLOWO2_01_FULL_38_11 | reverse complement strand
TATTGTTTTAACAAGAACCGCTGATTCAAAAACCGATACTTATGGAGGAGGCAATTACAGGATTTTGCCGAGAATTATTTCTCTTAATCCTAGCAGCGGCGCTCAAAATGACGCTTTAACCGTTATTGGTAATCATTTATGCCAAGCAGGTTCCGCAAATTGTCCAAACGCATTTTCATACAGCACACCGATTTATAATGTTCTGTTTGACGCCACCAATGCTTTAAATCCAACAGTTTGGAATTGGACTAACGGCGACAGTTCAACCAACGGCGTTGATGTTAAAGTGCCGGCCGGTTCGGGCATTGTGGCGGTTAAGGTTACGAGTTATGATTATGACAGCAATACCGCGACTTTTAGTTATTTATCAACCGTGCCAAAGCCACCGGCTAATTTACAGCAATTTAAATCCGACGCTGTTACGGAAATTTCTGTTGGCGGAGGAACCAACGGCACCACGGTTATTTTAGAAGCCGACATTTCCGCCACTTCTTCAATTCAGATGTTTTTGGAAGTTGAAGTTAAGTCGATTAATTCGGTTTTTGACGGAACAATTACGGCTTCCAGCACGATTTTTGGCCCGGGCACGAGCTATGCTGATGTTGAAGCGACTGTTTCGGGATTATCAAACGGTTCTCAATATCATTGGAGAGCCAGAGGTAAAAATTCATCAACCGCCGAAGTTTCCAATTGGGTGGCTTTTGGCAGTAATCCTTCGGGCGATGGTTCGGCAGATGGCTCGCCGGCAAACATTGATTTTTATGTTGATACCAGCGGGCCGGCGATTTCCGGAGTTTGCGCGGTTAACCCCACTGCTTCTTCTTGCGATAGTTCTCAACCAACAGATATTCAAGCTCAAATTCGCTGGAGCACTGATGAAAGCGCCACTCGCCAAATTGGCTATGGTTCAAGTTGCGCCAGCGGAGGAGATGCGGCAACGGTTTTTGCCAATATGACCAGTAAACAACCCAGTTCGCCAAGCGGCATCTCAAGCTCTCCTCATTCAGTTATCCTTTCGGGGCTTCAAGCAAGCCAAACTTATAATTATAAAATTCGTTCTTCGGATGCCATCGGAAATATTTCTTATGACCCGGCTGACACCACTTGCCGAAGTTTCGGCACTTCTGCTCCTCAAACAAGAGTAATGAAAACTTTGGAATTTTATATTGAACAGGCAACTGCTATCGGGAACAGCTTTAGCAAAAATTTTGACACTTTTGTTTCAGAATCAAAAGCCGACCGCTCCAATATTTATTTTAAGAGCGTTATTATTGAAATTTTTGGAACTTCGGTCGGAGACGGCGTTGGCGACATCACCGTTTCGGCAACCTTGAACGGAAATCTCAGCACTTACATTTTGGCAGACCCGGGAAATGGCAAGGCAATATCCTGGAATCTTTCAAAAGCTACCAGCAGTATTAATTTTGATTGTGTTTATTGCACTGATAATACAACAGCCAGCAGCACGCTTGATGTTTCAGTCAGCGGCCCGACTTCAAATTCGCTTTTGGGAGCAAAAGCAATCATCACTTATTATTATGAACCGCTGTAATTTCAATTAAAATTAAATTATTGTATAATTAACAATATGAATAAAAAAATAATTATTGTTTCAGCCGTTGTAATTATTATCGCCGCTATTTTAGGAACAATTTATTTTGTTTCTCCGAAAAGTTTTGAAAGCTTGAAAAATTTGACTAAAATTATTGATTTGACGCCGGAAAAACCAAAAGTCATTGAAGAAAAATTGGTTATTCCAGAAACTAAAAAAATCACAGGTGGAGAAGGCCGATTTGTCAGCGAAGGGCCGGTTGAAGTGGCCTTAGTTCCAAAAACCGAAAGCGAAAAAGTAGTGGTGTCAAAAGCGATATTAACGGTTAAGGGCAGTTATAATTTAGCCAAACAAGAAGCGGGGAAATGGTCTTCAGACGCTAAACTGGTTTTTATAAAATCTCTCGGAGCGGTCACTCTTGAAGGAAAATCCAGCCAATGGCAACTCGCTTTTTCTTCAAAAACAAAAGTGAAAAAAGGATATGAAATCATAATTCAGGCGGACCAGATTGTTTCCAAAAAAGAAATTGAATCATCCGCTAAAGGCGTTGATTTTCCGGCAAATATGTCCGACTCCGGAGAATTTGTTAAAAAACTGCAAGAGAGGCCGACATTTTCCGACGCCATTATTTCCAGCTTTCTTTTGGCGAGCACTCCGGAATCAACTGATATAAAATGGTGGTTTTCAATCTCCACTTCAAAAGGGACCGTTACTTTTGAAGTGAAATAAATTTTAAAATAGGTATATGAAAAAATTATTTTTTGGTTTATGTTTAACTATTTTAGGATTTGGCGCACTTCAAGCTAATGCGGCTGTTGTTGTTCAGGAAAATTTAATAATTCCGGATACACAAGAAATTAGTGTGGGTTCTTTTCGTTTTTTAATTGATTACGGCGCTTATAATGTGCCCCTGGTACCGAAAAATGATAACGAGTATGTAATTGTTCCTAATGCAATTTTTACACTTAAAGAGGCATATACAAAATCTTTAGGATCAGTGACCAATTGGGCATCGGACTCAAAACTTGCTGGAATTAGGTCAATCGGATCTATCACGCTCGATGGCAAATCTAGTATGTGGCAAATTGCATATGGTTCTCATTTAAAAAACAGGGGGTACGAGATTATTATTCAAGGTGATTTAATAGTTTCTCAAAAGGAATTGCCATGGATGGGTGGAAGTGATTATGGATATAATGTCCCCGCGAATTGGTATGATTCCGAGGGTGTTATTAGATCTCTTCAAGAACTTCCTCAATTTTCCGATGCTACAGCTTCATCTATTAATCTCTATTACAACACCGATGGAAATGTATGGCGCTATTTTCTTTCGACCTCGCGCGGATTGACCTCAATGCATATAGGACCCGCTCTCTCATCTCAAATGATAAACCCAACCGATAGTGGCAAACTTAAGCAAGGTTTTGACCCGTCTATCGGCCACTATGGAATTGATGTAGATAAAACTCTCTATCAAAGGCCTGTAAAGTCGCCCATAGACGGAACGATAGTAAAAATAGATAATATTGATGATAGCAACGCTGGTAAATGGATATGGGTTAATCATGGCAGTGTAACAAAACGAGATAGTTCAACTGCGGAAAAAATATCTACAAGATATTTACATATGGATACTATAGATCCCACTATGTATGTCGGCAAACAAGTTATTCAAGGAGAGATCATCGGCACAGTCGGAGAAACAGACGGAAACACTGAAATAAACACTGCTCCACACCTTCATTTTGAAGTAAGGCAAGGGGATATTCCCCTAAATTTAGATTACCGTTTAACGGTCGCTCTTGATCCGCTCGATTTTGTAGATTATCAAAAATCCTCTTTTTCTGTATCGATTTATAGTCCCGTAGACTTGATTATTGCCGATCCCGACGGATTGGTTCTGAGTAAAACGAGAAATGATTTCCAGTCAGACGGAGATTATTTTGAATTAAAGCCTTATACGACTGACCAAGACACGGAATCTTTTTCTGGATACGAGATTGCTTCCTTTGACTTACTGAAAGATGGAGACTATTTAATCTCTGTAGTGCCGGAGTCAGGCACGCAACCGGATGACACTTATACTATCAAAACAAGTTTATGTGGAAACACAATAATATTATCGGAGGACACCCCCGTTGAATTTATCCCCGATCAACCTTATGTAGTTCGTTTAACCGGTTGCGTAGTAGAAGCATTTATTCCTACAAAAATAATCGCTCCGACATTAAATTCAGAATATTTACTAAATTCTTCACTCCAAATACAATTTAGCGCTGTAGATAATATTTTTGGCACCGCAAGCATTTCGGCTAAATTAAATGGTGAGGAAGTCTTTGGCGGACAAAATGTAATATTAACTAAGCCAGGCGATAATATTCTTGAGATTACGGCAACAGATAATAGCGGCCATGCAACAATATTAACAAAAACTTTTAACGTAATTTATAACTCTAATGGTTTTCTGCCGCCGATAAAAACTAACGGAACAGGAATTTATAACAGAGGACGTACTCTTCCTGTAAAATTTCAACTCACCGATGTTAATAACAATTATATTTCTACGGCTCAATCCCAATTATTTGCCGCTAAAATATCCGATGGCGTAATCGGTACAGATGAAATTCCCTTATTTGTAAGCAACGCCGATAACGGAAACTGGTTTCGTTACGATATAAACAGCAATCAATATATTTATAACTTATCTACCGATATTCTATCTATCGGTTCTTGGCAATTAAAAGCGGTTTTAGATGGGGGACAGATGATCACAAATATTATATCTGTAAGGTAATTTGGTGATGAGCGGAATTATATTATGTTGACCATTCAGAAAAAAAATTGTATTACAATACTGACGGCAAAGTTTGGAGATACGCCCTTTCAACTTCTCGCGGCAATACTTCGGCATCGGCGGAATAAAATTTAAAATTGGGTTTAATTTTGAATTTTAAATCCTAAATTAACAGTGTTAGTAAAATCTATTTTAATAATTTGTTTATTATTGTTTTTTGTCGGTGTTTTAATGTTTGCCGGCCAATCGGTTTTTGGATTGGGTCCGGAAGAACAACAGCCGCCTTCAAAACAAATGAGAACATTGAAGTTTTCCATTTTCCAAAATCCGGCGGTATTGGTTAATGGAAATTCAACCACCACTCCTTTTGATGTTTTTATCGGCGAGCAAAGTCCTATAATCAAAGACGCTTATATTGAAATTAAGGGCGTTGCCCAGGAAGCAACGAGTCAGATTACAGCTGATATTAGAAGCACCAGCGCCGCGGTCTGCGATGAAGCGTTTGCCACTTCCCGAGGGAAAACTTTCAACATTGATTCAACCGGACAATCAAATCATTTTCAGATTCTTTATGCCGGCAACGGCACCTCGACTGTCAGCTCACTCGTTTATTGTTTAGGGCAGATTATCCAATCGCCCGGCACTTATTC
>MGIQ01000015.1:0-22839 GCA_001793825.1 Candidatus Wolfebacteria bacterium RIFCSPLOWO2_01_FULL_38_11 | reverse complement strand
GGAACAAAGCCAGTTGGAACAAAAGTGAGATTTCAGTTTTCCACTTCCAATAATTCCGGCGGGCCGTGGAGTTATCTGGGAGGGGCAACTTGCAATAGCAGTGATTGGTATGATGTTTCAGATGCGGATTCTCCGGTGGAAATCACTTGCGCGCCGGCTAATCATAATAATCAGAGATATTTCAGATATAAGATTCAATTATGTTCGTTATCAGATTGTTTAAACGCCGGAAGTGACACGCCTAGCGTAACGGACGCGGTGGTGAGTTGGAGTCCATGAGTATGAAACATGAAGCATGAAACCCGAAACATATCATGAAAAATTAAAAAAGAAAATGGATGAATATGCTCATCTGGTTTATAGTCTGACAAGAAATTTTCCAAGGGAGGAATTATACGGCATCGTTTCTCAATTGCGCAGATCGGCTCTCTCGGTAGCGCTAAATTATATTGAAGGATATGCCAGGGTTAAAGATAAAGTTCATAAAAATTTTCTTGAAATTTCTTACGGTTCACTGAAAGAATCGAAATATTTACTGCATTTTTCTCTGGTTGAAAAATATCTTATTAAAAGCGATTATGATAAGGCAATAAAATTAGCAGAAGAAATTGGAGCAATGTTATGGGGCATTATAAGAAAAATAAAATAGATTTTATGTTTTATGTTTCAGGTTTTAAGTTTTATAAAAATGGTTTTTCCCTTTTAGAACTCATATTTTACATCGGTATTTTGGCGATTGTGATGCTGATTTTAGGAGGGATTTTTATTTCTCTAAATCGGGGGAGAGGGCAAGCGGAAACATATAGTGAAGTAAATTCCAATATGTTATTTATCATTGAAAAAATTTCGCAGGATTTAAGGGCGGCCAGTTCTTCGGCGGCAATAATTGCGCCTTCAAGCACTAGCACTGCGACAAACACTCTAACGGTTGTTGCCGGAACAAGCACGGTTTCTTACGCAACCAGCACCAGCGGACAATTAATAAGGACAGTTGACGGAAATTCATATCCAATTACTTCTGATATGGTTAATATTGATTCTTTAACTTTTAAGCGATTTGAAAATGTTAATCCAATATTCGGAGCAAGCGCGGCATTTGTCAGCATTGAGATAAATATAGGCATGAGTTATAAGAGCGAAAGCCCAGATTATCAATATTCGCAGAATAAAAAAACGACGATAAGCATACGTAATTAGCTTGTTAGTTAGATAGCTTGTTAGCTGGATAGCTTGTTAGTTGGATAGCTTGTTAGTTGGATAGCCGGACAGCTTGATAGCCTAATAATTTATTAGTTTATGAAAGATTTTAAAAATTTATTAATTTGGCAAAAATCTGTTGAATTGGTGATTTTTGTTTATAAAATAATCAAGGCATTTACAGAGGAAGAAAAATACGGATTAGTCAGTCAAACGAGAAGATCAGCTGTTTCTATTCCATCTAATATCTCGGAAGGACACATGAGAACAACAAATAAAGATTTTAGGCATTTTATTTCAATTGCCAGAGGATCATATGCTGAGTTGGAAACTCAAAGCGTGATAGCTTATAAATTAGGTTATATAATTGATAAAGATTATCAGTTATTAATATCGAAAATTCAAGAAATATCAAAAATGCTCTCTTCGTTTTATTCAAAATTATGAAAATTATCAGGCTATCAAACTATCAAACTATCAAGCTATTAAACTATCAAGCTATTAAAGGCATCGCTTCTTTGCCGACTATTATGGTTATTACGATTTTGATTTTAGCAATTGCTATTGGAATTACTGCGCTGGCTTTTAATGAAAGTATTATGTCGGCCGCTCAAGTTCAATCTTCAAAAGCTTTGTTTTATGCCGAGGCCGGAGCGCGAGACGCTTTAATGAGAATCGCGCGCAACAAAAATTATACCTGTGACAGCCCTTCAAACGGTTGTTATCAAATTGAATTCGCCACAAGCGGCTGTTCTACCAGCGAGGGCTGTGCTAAAATAACGGTAAGCAGCGCTCAATCGCCTAAAGTGATTATTTCCGAAGGCAGAGTTAATAATAATATCAGAAAAATGCAAGTTGATATTTATTTTGACGCGGCGCTAAGCGGAGAAATTATAAATACCAATTGGCGGGAAATAGTGGATTAGCTTTTATGGATATATTAAAGGTTTTTACACGAGATGAGCCAATCGCCGGATTGGAAATAAGCGATACTCATATCAGAGTGGCGCTTCTTGAATTTAAAGAAATTAAAAAAGGAAAAGAAAGAGAAAAAAAATTAGAAATAACAATTCTTGCGGAAAAACCCCTAAAAGAGGGGATTGTCAGCGAAGGGGAGATCAAGAAAAAAGAAGAATTTATCGCAGTAATGAATGATTTGTTGAAGGGAATAAAATCGAAAATAAGATACTCAATAATTTCAATTTCTCCCAATAAAATTTATTCAAAACTTTATTCTTTTCCAAAGACCGTAAGCGGAGAAAAACTGGAGGAAGCGATGAAATTGGCAATCGGCTTTCAGTTGCCGATGAAGCTGGAAGACGTTTATCTGGATTGGGAAAAAGCAAGCGGCGATTCGCAGAAAAACGAAATATTTCTTGCAACAGCGTCTAAAAAAGTGATTGATAATTACATTGACGCCTTGAAGACAGCTGGATTAAATTTAGTGGCAATTGAATTTTTCCCGATGAGCGTTAATCGGGCAGCTGTCATTTCTTCCGGTCCAGTGATGGCGATTATTTTAAATAATGAAGGCGCGGAGGTTTCAATTATTGAAAATAAAATAATCCAATTTGACCGTTTTTTGCCGAGCGCGCAGTTTTCCAGCCAAAATTCATTTTTAGGTGAAACCAGAAAAATTATTGATTTTTTTGAATCGGGAAAAAAGAAAAAAATTTCGGAAATTCTATTAATCGGGGAAAATCGGGAAAATATTAAAAATCAATTAACGGATTTTTTCAAAGAAATAACAATTTCAAACGCCTTAGGACAGGAAATTTTTCTTTCCAGCGCCGAAATAAAAAAAGATAACGGCAATAAGTGGCTGGTGGCGCTTGGAGCGGCTTTGCGGGGAGTTTTGCCGCGTTCGGAAGACGAGTTAATCAGTTTGATGCCGATAGGCACTGAAGAAGCGTATGACAATCAAAAAGCCATTATTTTTTCCGAATTCATTTCCAATATTTCAGTTGCCCTTTCTATATTTTTTGTCGTTATTTTCTTGGGAATTTGGCTTTTAATGGTTTCGTTTCAGAAAAATTTCAGCACTCGGATAATCAGTTTAAGTTCTTCGGCCGTGCCAGAAGATGCTTTGGCTTTGGAGGAGAGGGCGATAAAATTCAATGAATTACTAAATAAGGCCGATTCTTCACTGATATTAATGCAGAAAACCAGCCCGATTTTGGAAGAATTGAAGTTAAAAATAATTTCCGGCATCAGTGTTAGAAATTTTTCCATGCCTTCATTAATTGATGCGATAAATATCAGCGGAGTCGCGCAAAGCAGAAATCAGCTCAATCTATTTAAGAAATCATTGGAATCGTCAGAGATGTTTTCGGAAGTTAATTTGCCGTTAACCAATATTGAATTAAGGGAAAATATTCCCTTTTCAATAACATTTCGCATAAAAGACCCAATAACGCTGAACTATGTTCAATAGGAAAAAAGTCATAATTATAATTTTGCAAAATGCCGCGAAAGCGATCGGAGCGGCAACTTTGGCGATTTTATTAATTATATTTTTTTCCCAGCAAATTGTGAAAATCAGCAATTCATTGTTTGAGCAACGTGCAACCGCCTTTATTTTAGAAAGAAGAAATGACGCGATTGGCCAGCTGAGAGAAGATTTTAAAGCAATCGGCGAATCTGACAATAAAATAAAAAATGCTTTTCCGCCGGCTGACAATATTTTGGATTTTATCAGCGCTATGGAGACACTGGCTAATTCTCATTCAATTCCTCAATCCTTAAGATTCGGCGCGCTAGCCGGCGATTATATTGATTATAACATTCAGTTGAATGCCAATATTTCTATTTTTATTAATTATTTGAAAAGTTTTGAAAAATTATCGTATTTTACTTCAATTAGCGGAATAAGCTTGAGCAGTTCCGGCGATTTAATGGGAGATTCGGCGATTTCTTTAGGAGCCAGGATTTATACGACACCAATAGAATAAATTATTATGTCAGCGCTTAAAAATTTAAAATTTAAAAAAATAATTTATCCGGTAATTTTTGGAGTATTTTTTATCGGCGTGATTTTAATTTTTATTTATTCCGCTAAATTTTTAGTCAGTTCAATAGATAAATCTTTAAGCTTGGATATTCAATATGCAAGCTCGCGCATTATTAAAATTGATTTTGAAAAATTTTATAAAGTAGCGAAAAAAATGGGAATTGAAATAAGCAAGTCGACAATTGACGAGCAGCAAATAGACAACAATAACTTACAAGAAACAACTGTTGTTGCTACGACAACGCCGGAAATAATACCTATTGTTTCCGAAGTGGATAAAACAGCTGTTAAAATTTCAGTTTTAAACAGCACTAAAATAAAAGGATTAGCCGATGAACTTAAAACTATTTTGGAAAATAACGGTTTTATCGTAGGCGCGGTTGGAAACTACGACCCAATCCAAGAAAGAACTTTTATAAAAATTAAAGAGAGCAGAAAAGATTATAATCCGTTGATTAAAAAAGTTATTGAAGAAAAATATCAATTGGCCGATGATCAAGCGCTTAATGAAACAGATATTTATGATATAATTATTATAATAGGGAATAAATAGGTTTATGGTTCTTTAGTCGGCTAATTAGCTAAATAAAAAATAATGTCTCTTAAATTCAAATTTATCATTTTTTTCAGCATTTTAGTATTTTTAGTAAACAGCGGAGCGGTTTATTTCTTAAATAATTATTTGGAAAATAAATTTATTAAAGAGACGGCGGATCTTTTTTCCGTTTTGGCTGAATCAAGCGAAGGTATTTATTTTTCTTTTATTGAAGGGCTTAAAATCAGAACAATTGATTGGAGTTCGGACGGTTTTATCAGGAATAGCGCGGAGAAAATTATAAATTCAAAGGATGAAAGCGGGAGAAAAACCGTTCAGGAACTGAATTTTTATCTGCGGGAAAAGAAAATTCCTTATGACTCATCTGTTATTATAATTGATATTTTAGACAAAGACGGAATTGTTATTTCTTCTTCTAAAGACGAGCGTTTGGGAATTGATGAAAAAGAAGAAGAAAAAAAAATCGGCGCGCATCGCTTCAGCGAAGCCGTTGTTTCCGGCTTTGGCGAATCTTTCGTAACTTCAATAATTTATGAGGAAGATGAATCTGACGAGCCGATGATTCATATTGTCAGCCGGATTTTTTCAACCAGAGAAGATGATTCTGGAAATCTTTTGCCTTTGGATGCGGTAATGCTTCTTCATTTTACCGAAACAGAAAGGCTTAATGACACGTTAACCGGTAAATTTCAGAAAGAAGAGGGCGCGCTTACCGGGCAGATATTTTTTGAACAATATAAAACCGGCGAGATTTATGCGGTTAATAATCAAAAAACAATGATTACTCCGTCGCGCTTTATCGAAGGAGCTGTTTTGAATCTTTTTATAGACACTTCGCCAATAAGGACTTGCCTTGAAGAAAACAAAGAATTTAAAGGCGAATATTTAAATTATCAAGGAGAGAAAGTTTTAGGAGCTTCAATGTGTTTAAAGAGAGATAACGCGGTTTTGATTGTGGAAGCAAAATTAGAGGAAGTTTTAAAGCCGATTAGGGAAATTCGAAATACAATTATTCTCGGAGGAATTGCAATTTTCGGCTTAATTATCATTGGTATTATTTTACTGAGCAATTGGTTTTTGGCCGGCTTATTAATAATTAAGGCAAGTATAGAAAAAATAAAAAGCGGCGATTTTTCTCAAAGAATCGAAACAAAGTCAAAAGATGAAATTGGTTATTTGGGAACGGCTTTTAACACTATGCTGGATAGCGTTGAAAAATCTGAACAAGAATTAAAAAAATCGAAAGAGCGGACGGAAGAGATGAATCTTGACCTTGAAAATAAAGTGGAAGAAAGAACGGGGGAATTAAAGAAATTAAAAAATGATTTGGAAAAAATAGTTGAGAGCCGGACAACTGAATTAAGCGAGAAAATAGCGGAATTGGAGAAATTTAAGGAATTGACGGTTGGCCGAGAATTAAAAATGGTAGAATTGAAAAAAGAAATTGAAAAATTAAGCAAAAATTCGCCTAAATAATTAAATTATGAATAAAAATCCTTTTTATAATCAAAATGAATTGAGCGATGAGGGCGGCGGAAATTTGGATACGCCTTTTGGGAATGTTGATCGGCAAAATCAGGAATTGAGCAGGAAAATTAAATATTTAAAAAATAGCGAATTAGCAATGCTTAATATTCTGGAAGATGTGAGAGAATTGGAAAAATCTTTAAAAGAAGAGCGCGACCGGGATCAAGCCATTATTTCTTCGATTGGTGAAGGATTAATTGTTATTGACCGCGATTACAAAATTGCTTTAATGAATGAAAGAGCTAAAGAACTTTTAGGAGTTTCTTTTGAGGAAGCAATGGGACAGAACGCCAAAGATATCATAAAGATGTATCGAGGGGAAGAAATTTTACCGGACAAAGAGCGGCCCGTTGAAATAATGTTTAAAACAGGAGAACCGGTGAAAGTGATTTTAGAGGATAATTTTTATTATCAAACCATTTCTAAAAAAAAATTCCCAATAATTTTAACAACAGCGCCTTTATGGGGCAGAGGACTGATCGGAGCGGTTGTTGTTTTTCAGGATATTACCGAGGAAAAAGCTTTAAGCGATTCGAGGAATAATTTTATTTCAGTTGCTTCCCACCAATTAAGAACTCCTTTGACTTCTATTCGCTGGTATGCGGAAATGCTCATTAACGGGGACGGCGGAAAATTGAATAAAAATCAAAATGAATTCACCAATCAGATTTATAGCGCTGCTTTAAAATTAAATGAAACGGTAAATTTGCTCTTGGCAATTTCCAGATTAGAGGGCAAGAAGATGGAGATGAAACTGGCTGAAACAAACTTGGAATTTTTTGTCAAAGATATAATTAAGGGTTTGAAGCCCCTTATTAAATATAAAAAAATAAAAGTTAATGTTTTATTTGACAAAAATTTGCCTAAAAAAATCAATGTTGACGCCTCTATTTTAAACCAGATTTTTACCAATTTACTTTCCAATTCCATCAATTATACTGATGACCGGGGACAAATAGAAATCACCATCAGAAAAGAAGATAATAACATTGTTTGGTCAATAAGGGATGATGGAATTGGGGTTCCCGATGACCAAAAAAGCATGATTTTTAACAAGTTTTTCAGGGCAAATAATGCTGTTGCAAAAATTCCAAATGGCACGGGATTGGGGCTTACTTTGGTAAAAGCCCTGCTTGAAAGATTGGGCGGAAAAGTTGGATTTGAATCGCCGATTGGCTGGATTAATAAAAAAGGAATTGAAGAGAAAAAAGGAACAATGTTTTGGTTTACGACACCGATAGCTTAATTAGCTGGATAGCTTGATAGCTGGATAGCTGGATAGCTTGATAGCTAATAAGCTAAAAACACATGAAAACAATTTTAATAGTTGAAGACGAAAAATCCTTAAATAACGCGGTGGCTTTGAAATTTAAAAAATTGGGGTATAAAACCATTTCTGTTTTTGATGGAGAAGAGGCAACTAAAATATTAGAAGAAGGAAAAGATAAAATCGATTTTATTTGGCTTGATTTGGTTTTGCCCAAAATGCACGGATTGGATTTTTTAAAATGGCTGAGGGCTCAATCTGATTCCGAGTTAAAAGACAAAAAAGTGGCGATTGTTTCTGTTTCCGGAGGAGATGAGATACAAAAACGAGCGAAAAAAATAGGAGTTATTGATTATTTCGTGAAAAACGAATATCGTTTAGACGACATAGTTTCAAGGGTCGCGGCTAAAGTATGATTAATTATGATCGGAAAATCGACTAAAAAAATTCTGGTAGTTGAAGACGATATGCCGACATTAGAAGCAATCGGACTGAAATTGAAAGAGCAGGGCTTTTTGGTGGAAAACGCTTTTGACGGAGAAGAGGCGATGGAGAAAATAAAGGAAAATAATTATGATTTGGTGCTTTTGGATATTTTATTGCCGAAGAAAAACGGATTTGAAATAATTCGGGAAATGAAGACAAATGATAATTTAAAGAATATTAAAATTCTTGTATTTTCAAATTTAAATCATTCGGAAAGCGTTACTTGGGCCTTGAGCCAGGGAATTGAAGGTTATGTGGTAAAAGCCGATACAGACGTTAATAGTTTAATTGAGGAGATAAAAAAAGTTTTGTTGAAAAAATAAAAATGGCAAAGAAAGTTTTAATAATTGAAGACGATGAACAGATTTCAAGAGTTTACGATATTAAATTAAAGCAAGAGAAAATTGAAACTATTTTGGCCGCCGACGGAGACGAAGGTTTTAAAAAAATCGTCTCTGAAAAACCGGACTTGATTTTGCTTGATTTAATGATACCAAAACATGATGGATTCTGGGTTTTGGAAGAAATGGAAAAAAATCCGTCACTAAAAAAAATAACAGTTTTAGTTTTGTCCAATTTGGGGCAGAAGACAGATATTGAAAGGGCGATGAAACTTGGAGCCAAAGATTATTTTATTAAAGCCGATGTTTCGGTACAGGAAATCATTGATAAAATAAAGGGCTTTCTCTAAGCAAACAACAATGGCAGTTATCCACAGCCCGCTATTTGTTTTTATATAATTATGTTTTAAAATAAAGTAAACGGTCATCAATATAAAAATAAAAATATGATAAATTTAAACCAGAAAAATAAGAAAGGATTCACATTGCTCGAACTTTTAATAGTTATCGCCATTATCGCGATTTTGTCGGTGGTTATTATCTTTGTGTTGAATCCGGCAGAAACTCTTAAAAAGAGCCGCGATGTCCAAAGAATGTCTGATTTAAATACTTTAAAGACCGCGGTGGGGCTTTATTTAACAGCCAGTTCTACTCCTGATTTGGATGCGGCAATAGCAGGTTGTCTTACTAATCAATCAGGCACCGCCAATACTGCTGCTTTGATCAATTATAGCGCGGAAATTGCCGATGCTGTTTGCGCATTTAATGTGTCAGAAGGAGCAGATATAAATAGCGGCGCTACTTTTAGCGCTACTGATTTTTGCCGTTATGTAGGAACAACCGGAGCCGCTGATACTGGCGGTACTGGCTGGGTGCCAGTTAATCTTAATGCTTTAATTGGCGGTTCTCCAATATCAAATCTTCCGCTTGATCCAACAAATACCATCGGGACAGCTACAGCACCTACTTCCACTGATTTAGTATATCGGTATACTTGCCAACAAAAAGCGTCCGGCGGAAAACCTTCTTATGTCTTTGAACTTAACGCCCAA
Organism: Candidatus Wolfebacteria bacterium RIFCSPLOWO2_01_FULL_38_11; assembly: GCA_001793825.1. Lineage (GTDB taxonomy): Bacteria > Patescibacteriota > Minisyncoccia > UBA6257 > UBA9933 > GWC1-37-10. The sequence continues at coordinate 13,403 of MGIQ01000015.1, read as the reverse complement.
TTGGAAAGCGATGAATTTACTTCTATTGACGACAAACGGACAAAAGACGGAGGTGATAATGCTCTATATTATGAAATTGGCAATAACTTGAAACTTATCGGCAGCGGCAGCGGTTTTTAAAACTTCATTCGTTTATCAATTTCAAAAATCGCGATTTTTAAATCGCGATTTTTTTGTTATAATTATTTAAAGTTATGAGTTATGAATTATTGGACGCGATTTTAACTTGGCTGCCAAAAGTATTTTTTGGAGTTATTTTTATTACAACTGTTTTTTTATATTATTTTTCTGCTTTAAAAGAAAAATTACTGGTTATTATTTCAATTGGTTTTTATGTTTTTTACGCCGCAATTTTAACAATAAGCCAATATTATATTTGGTCTCAAAATAAGCTGACTCAAGTTCTTTTAAATTTATCAGTTGATTTCTCGGCAATTCCAATATCCGGAATTTTTAAATTTTTTTGTAAATTTGTTGATTGCCAAAAACACGGCTATTTTCTTTTTTATACTTACGGACGGTTTTGGATGAATATTTTTATTTCCATTGCCGTGGCTTTTGGTTTTTATTTATTTTTAAAATTTTTAAAGAAATATAAAGAAAGGTTTTTTGAGGAAGGCGAAATAGAATTGGGATTTTTGGCGGCTTTAATTTCCGGCTGGCCAAATTTTGTAGTTTTTCTTCCAATTGTTTTTGTTTCAGTTGTTTTGATTTCCATTTTCAGGCGGATTTTTTGGAAAGAATTTTACACAACGCTTGGCTGGCCTTTTATTTTGTCGACTTTACTGGTGTTGATTTTTGGGAATAAATTAATTGATATCTTTAGTTTGGGAGTATTAAGAATTTAGAAAATTTGATATAATTATTATAGATGCACATTACTGAGGAAAAATTAAAGTTAATCTTGGAAAAATCAGGATTGGTTGACGAGAAAACTTTTGAATCCGCCAAGGAAGAATCTTTGAGATTAAATCATTCGATTCCCAATGTTTTGATTGGACAGGGAATTATTTCAGAAGATTATTTGGTAGAACTTTTAACGCCTTATTTTGACGCTAAAATCGTTGACTTGAAAAAGGTTGTGATTTCTCAGGAAATTTTGGAATTGATTCCCGAATCTTACGCCAAATCAAAAAACTTGGTTCTTTTTGAATACAGCAAAGAAGAAAATTTGGCCAAAGTGGCGATGATTGATCCTTTGGATTATGAAGTAATCGAATTTTTAAGAGCTAAATTAAATGTTTGGGTTGAGCCGTATTTTACCACTTTTTCCAGTTTGAAATACGGCCTACGACAATATAAGAAAAAAATCGGTGAGGAATTCAATAAAGTGATTTCAGAAAATATTGAAAAATCTTTTTCGGTTTTGGGAGAACCGGATTTGGTGAAAATGGCGGAATCAGTGCCGATAATTACGATTCTTGACAGCATTATGGAACACGCGGCCACTTTAGGAGCTTCAGATATTCATTTTGAACCGCTTTTGAAAGATGTTTTAGTGAGATTTCGGATAGACGGCATTATGCAGGAAATTCTTGGTCTTCCGATCGCAATCGCTCCGATTTTAGTCGCCAGAGTAAAAGTTCTGGCTAATTTATTGATTGACGAGCACAGAGTGCCGCAAGACGGACGATTTAAATTTAATTTAGAGGACTCGAGCATTGATATCAGAGTTAATGTGATGCCGGTTTTTCACGGAGAAAAAGTGGAAATGAGGCTTTTAAAAAGCGCGGCGCGGCCTTTGACCTTGGGCGAACTCGGGCTTTCCAATGAGGCAATTGAGATAATCCAGGATGAAATTAAAAAAACCCATGGAATGGTTTTGGTAACCGGACCAACGGGACACGGCAAAACAACAACTTTATACGCGATTTTAAATATTTTAAACACTTCAAAAGTTAATATTGTGACGATTGAGGACCCGATTGAATATGAAGTTGTTCGGATTAACCAAACTCAAGTCAATTTAAAAACAGGAATTACTTTTGCCAACGGGTTAAGGAGCATTCTGCGGCAAAATCCCGATATTATTATGGTGGGAGAGATTCGCGACAATGAAACAGTTGATATTGCAATTCATTCGGCTCTGACCGGACATTTAGTGCTTTCTTCTTTGCATACCAACGACGCGCCGAGCGCTTTGCCGAGATTTATTGATATGGGAGCGGCTCCGTTTTTATTGGCTTCTACTGTTAATTTGGTAATTGCTCAGCGTTTGGTGAGAAAAATTTGTTCTTCCTGTATTGAGTCCTATCCAGTTACTTCGGAACTTAAAAAGCTGATAATGGCGCAATTGGCTTTGCATCCGGAAATTGAAATTAAGCCAAAAGATATTCCCCAAAGATTGTTTCGGGGCAAAGGATGCAAAATTTGCGGAAGCTCCGGATTCCACGGACAAATTGGAATTTTTGAAGTTTTTCGAGTGAGCGATGGAATAAAAGCATTGCTTTTAAAATTGACACCGGTTTCAGAAATAAAAAAACAAGCCATTGAAGATGGGATGAAAACAATGTTTGAAGACGGATTGGAAAAAGTGGAAAAAGGAATTACCACAATTGAAGAAGTGTTAAGAGTTATAAAAGAGTAACAAGCTTGATAGCTTAACTAGCTTGATAGTTTGACAGCTCAACTAGCTTGATAGCCGGATAGCTTGATAGCTAACAAGCTAATAAAATAAAAAACATGGCAACATTTATATACGAAGCTTCTGATAAAGCAGGATTAATCGTAAAAGGAAAATTTGACGCCCAAAAACAGGAGGATGTTTTTGAATATCTGGAAAAGAAGGAATTAATCCCGATTTTAGTGGAAAAAGAAGGAGAGGGGAAAATAAAAAAACTTTCTTTTTCATTCGCGTTTTTTGAAACAGTCAGCCCGACGGACAGGATTTTATTGGTCCGCAATCTGGCCGCCACTATCAAGGCGGGATTAAATATCATTGAATCGCTGGATATTTTAATAATGGATGCCAGTAAAAATTTAATGAAAGCGATTTTGGGACAGGCGAAATTCAATCTTCAGCGAGGACAGCCGCTTTCGGCAACTTTTTCATATTATAAAAAATATTTTCCGCCGGTTTTTTTCGGCTTGATTCGGGCAGGTGAGGCCTCGGGCCGACTTGACGCTACTTTGGAAGAATTAAGCCGTTATTTGATAAAAGAGCATAATTTAAACCGAAAAATAAAATCCGCGTTGGCGTATCCTTTAATTTTGCTTATTGCCAGTATTGGAGTGATTGCTTTGCTTTTATTTTTTGTTTTGCCGCGGCTGACAAAATCTTTTAAATCAGCGAAAATGGAACTCCCTTTAATTACTAAAATTTTGTTGGGCATAAGCAATTTTTTGGTTAGCCATCCGATTTTCGATTTAGCTATGATTGCAGGAATCGTCGGACTTATTTTTTATTTTAAAAGAACGGATTGGGGCAGGAGAACTTTTATATTAATTCTTTTAAAGATTCCAGTGGTTAAGGAATTGGTAAAAAAAGTGGCTTTGGTAAGATTTACCCGGACTTTAAGCAGCCTTTTGGCGAGCGGACTGACGGCAATCGAGGGGCTGACTCTTTCAATTGAGGCAGTAGGCAATGATTTTTATAAGAGGGCGATTTTGGAATCAGTGGAGTCAATTAAAAGAGGAGTGCCGATTTCTAAATCTTTTAGAAATTATACTGATTTATTCCCCAATCTTTTAATCAATATGATTGCGGTGGGCGAGCGAACAGGCACTTTGGAAGAAGTGTTAAAAACATTTTCCGATTTCTACGAGGAAGAGGTTGATAATAATATCAAAGATTTAACCACTTTCCTTGAGCCAATCCTTCTTTTAATTATGGGATTAGTAGTCGGCGCAATTGCCCTTTCCATTCTTTTGCCGATATATCAATTAGTGGGGAAATTTATCTAACTTGATAGCTTGATAGCTAACAAGCTAGTAAATATTATGAAAGGTTTTACACTTTTGGAAATTTTAATAGTTTTTGCGATTTTGGCGATTCTTTCAGCGATTTCTGTGGGGTTTTACAAAAATTACGCGATAAATTCCGAAATGGATTTGGTTAAAAAAGCGATGATTGCGAATTTAAAGCAAGCAAGGTCAAAATCAATGACCGGAGAAGAAGGATTAAAATGGGGAATACATTTTATCAACAGCGAGGATGATTATTATGAAATATTTTCAACGCCGGCCGATTATAGCAGCGCGTCAACGACAATTTTTTCCGCCACTTATTTTCCTAAAACTATTTCATTTATTGAGCCAATAACTTCTTCAACAATTATTTTTAATAAAATTAACGGAATGATTTCCGCGACTTCGACCGTGATATTTTCTTCGCAAATAGCCACTAGTACGATTACAATTACGCCGGCGGGGAATATTTATTGATTTGCCAAAGTGCTGGTTTTGGTTTATAGTTTTTTAAGAAATCAACTTAAAAACAAAATAAGGGAGGAATAAGTGGATAATATATTGAAGTTCGCGAAAAGATTGATTGAATGCAGTTCAGATGGTGAAGTTAAAAAAGCCATAGTGGAAGAAGGAATTGCTGTTTTCGGGGCTGATCGCGCCTGTTTTATCGGAAAAATCAAAAATGATCTTTTAATAGAAGCCGGCGTTCCCGAAGACGGACATGGCCTTGGTGAAAAAATCACCGATCATAAGGGTAAGAAGTTTTTAATGGAAATTTTATCCAACAGAATGCCAACAGTTGTAGAACGGCCGCTAAATGACTTAAAAGTTTTCTACATGCGGGATATTTTAGGGAAATATAAAGTTTCGGAAATTTTATTTCTTCCGTTTTTTACCCGCGATGAAGATATTGGCATTTTAGCCCTTGATTTTACCGATGGAAAAAAAATTCAAGAAGGGGTATTTCTGAAAACAAAAAACTTTGCATCTTTCAGTGTTAAGGCCCTCTCGGCGGCGCGTAAAAGAAAAAAAGAGGAGGAAAATCTTCTAAGAATGCAGCAACTGATAATTCTGGGAAAAAATTTTGTGACATTTACCCATATGGCCGGAAATAAGCTGATGGAAATTGGCGGGCTTGCTAAATTCCTTATGAAATCAGAACTGTTTGATGATAAGGGGAAGCAATATTTTGCAACGATTGCTTCTTCAATAAGCCAGATTGAAAAGAATATGAGGGATGTGCTTAATTTTTTAAAGCTAAAAAAAATAGATCACAAAAAAATTCTGCTTAATCAGTTTTTGAAAGATCGGGCAGAGCTTTTGTCTTCAAATGTCGTTTCTGAGGGTTGTTCTATAAGATTTAAGGGCGATAAGCGGCTGGAGAAAATCGGGATTTATTTTGATCCCGAGCTTCTTTCAGATGTTTTAAACGACATTGTTTTTAATGCTTTAGAATCTTCGCCCAGACCAAAAACCATTGTGATTTCCGGCAGTTTAAAGCCGAAGTCGGGATCAGTCCGTATCTCTGTTTCCAATGACGGCGGAAGAATAGATCCGGAAATTAAAGGCAGTATTTTTACTCCATTTGTAAGCGGTAAAGGCAGTACTGGATTGGGACTGCATAATGCTGAAACAATTCTGAAACTGCATAAAGGCACAATAGAGATTAATGAGAAGATAGAAGAAGCAAAAGGCATAACGAGTTTCGAAATTCTCATGCCAATTACTCCTCGTCTCTCTTGATCTTTTTGATGCAGATTTAATTTTGCGAGCCCTGTTTTCCGATAAACAGGGCTTTTTTTTGACAATTCTCCAATTTAATTCTAAAATAGTTTCTGTTTTTTATTATTTATGAAATTAAGAAACATCGCGATTATTACCCACCCCAGTAGTAGAACGCTTCGCGTTCATTACGGGGCAGGCGTTGATAAAGTAAAATATGCAGATTAGAAATATTGCCATCATTGCGCACGTAGATCACGGGAAAACCACGTTGGTTGACGCGCTACTTAAGCAGTCGGACAATTTTAAATTAAAATCCGACGAGGTAAACAATTTAATTATGGATTCTAACGAGCTTGAAAAAGAGCGCGGGATTACTATTTTCTCGAAAAATGCGGCGATTAAACACGGGGATTTTAAAATAAATATCGTTGATACGCCGGGACACGCTGATTTTGGAGGAGAAGTGGAGCGGATTATGAGAATGGTTGACGGAGTTTTACTTTTGGTTGACGCAAAAGAAGGGCCAATGCCGCAGACGAAATTTGTTTTAAGAAAAGCGATTCAAGCAGGCCATAAAATTATTTTAGTCATTAATAAAATTGATAAGACGGACGCGCGGCCGCAATGGGCATTAAACCAGACTTTTGATTTGTTTATCGAATTAGGCGCCAATGACGAACAGATAAATTTTCCCATTATTTACGCGTCGGCAGTGGCGGGCAAAGCCGGTTTGGATACTGATTTGGCAAAAATGAAAAATATTGAACCGCTTTTCGGAAAAATTATCGAATACTTGCCAGAACCGAAGATTGAAGAAAATAAGCCGCTGCAATTTTTAACGGTAAATTTGGCTTACGATAATTATAAGGGGAAAATCGCTGTTGGCAGGATTTATTCCGGAGTTTTGAAAAAGGGCATGATGGTGAGCCATATTAATCGCGAGGGGATTATTAAAAAATTGCAATTGACTTCAGTAATGGGTTTTAACGGATTGAATCGCATTGATGTTGATGAAGCTTTTGCCGGAGATATTGTGGCGGTTGCCGGAATATCCGATATTTCTATTGGCGAGACAATTTCGGATAAAGATAATCCAGAAGCATTGCCGACAATTGCCATTGATGAGCCGACAATCAAGATGACTTTCGGAGTCAACACATCTCCATTTACCGGAAGAGAGGGAGAATACAGCACTTCAAGGAATTTAAAAGAAAGATTGGAACATGAGCTGGAGACCGATGTGGCTTTAAAAGTAACTCCCACGGAATCAGCTGACCGCTGGGTTGTGGCAGGGCGAGGCGAACTTCATTTGGCAATTTTAATTGAAAAAATGAGAAGAGAAGGATATGAAGTGGAGGTTTCAAAACCGCAGGTGATTTTTAAGGAGGTTGAGGGAAAGTTAAAAGAGCCGATGGAGCTTGTTTCAATTGAAGTGCCGGAAAAATTTTCCGGAACAGTTATTGAGATGATGGGAAAGCGCTTAGGACAGATGAAGGATATGAAAGTTGACCGGGAAGAGGCTTATATGGATTTTGTTATTCCAACAAGAGGTTTAATCGGCATTAGAAACGAATTTTTGATGAGCACCAAGGGATTAGGAATTATGAACAGCATATTTTTGGGATATGAAGAGTATAAAGGAGAATTTTCTTCAATTTCACACGGCTCTTTGATTGCTTCGGAGAGCGGCTTGTCAAACAGCTATGGTTTGATAAACGCGCAAAGCAGAGGCCAGCTTTTTATCGGGCCGGGGATCGATGTTTATAAGGGAATGGTGGTCGGGCAAAACGCCAAGGCCGAAGATTTGATGGTTAATATTTGCAAAACAAAAGAATTAACCAATTTCCGGACAAAGAATTTTGGAGTGCAGGAGCAGTTGGAAGTGCCTTTGCAGATGACTTTGGAAAATGCCTTGGATTATATCGGAGAGGATGAACTTGTGGAGGCAACGCCAAAAAATATCCGCATTAGAAAATCAATTTTGAAGGAAGGCGACAGAAAAAAAATAAAACGGCAGGACAAAAAATAAGATATTCCGCGCTACGAAAAATTATTATGCAAAAGGTTTATATGTTATAATGTTTAAAAGGGCGATTAATTAATTTTAAAATGATCTATGAAAAAAATAATTTTTATTTTTGTGATTTTTACGGCTTCTTTCCTGCCTTTGGCAGTTGGAGCCTGCACGGATGATTTGGACTACGGATTTGGCAGTGGAATGATGAATATGATGGGATTTGGCGGCGGGTTTGGTTCTTTCAATTTTTTTGGCTGGCTTTCCTCAATTGTTTGGTTGGTGGTGGGTATTTTTGCGGCAGTATGGCTATGGAGACAAATCAAGAAGTAATTGCAGTATTATTTTCCGAGGAATAATCATAAAATCCGCCTTTTTTAGCGGATTTTTGTTATAATTAATCAATGAAAATTTTTGTAAAAGCGAAAATAAACACGAGAAAAGAAGGAATTGAAAAATTAAGCGACAATACTTTTATCGTACAAGTAAAGGAACTGCCGATTGACGGCGGGGCTAATTCGGCAATTATTAAATTACTGGCGGAATATTTTAAAATAGCAAAAGCGAGGATAAAGATAATTGGCGGAGAAACCAACAAACAAAAAATAATTGAGATAGATTAGATTTTTTATAGCGATTTATTAGGGTATAATTAAATGATTAATTAATAGTGCCAATTTATTTCAAATAATATGTCAAAATTTTACAATCCAAAAAGAAGCAGAAATCTTTTTGACCCGAATTCCAAAGAGCCGTATAAAATAAGCCGGTCTAAAATTGATTTATTTTTAAATTGTCCAAGGTGCTTTTATTTGGACAGGCGGTTGGGAGTTGCTCAGCCGCCGGGATTTCCTTTTTCTCTTAATGCGGCGGTTGATCGATTGCTGAAAAAAGAATTTGATATTCATCGGGCTAATAAAACAGCTCATCCTTTGATGAAAACTTATGGAGTTGACGCAATTCCTATGGCTCATGAAAAAATCGAGCAATGGAGAGATTCGCTTGGCGGCGGAATTTCATATTTTGATGAAAAAACTAATTTCATCATTACCGGCGGAGTTGATGATGTTTGGATTAATCCAAAAGGAGAATTGATTATTGTTGATTATAAAAGCACTTCCAAAGGAGAAGAAGTTTCCATTGACGCTGATTGGCAGATTGGATACAAGAGGCAGATGGAAATTTATCAATGGCTTTTCAGAAAAAATGATTTTAAAGTTTCATCAGTCGGTTATTTTGTTTACTGCAACGGCATTGCGGATAAGGAAGCTTTTGACGCGAAACTTGAATTTTATATTAAACTTATTCCTTATAAAGGCGATGATTCTTGGGTAGAAGGCACAATTTTAGCCGCTCGAGAATGCTTAGAAGCAGATGATTTGCCGGAATCAGGAAATGATTGCGATTTTTGCAAATATCGGGAGGCGGCGAAAGAAGTGGAAATTGAGTAATTAATAGCGAAAATTAAAAATTTGATAGTGTAACAAATTGTGAGCGATCGTTGGTATTTTGTTACAGGTTTGATTTTATTATATTGTTTTATTAATTGAGAGTTTGTAATAAAAATTTAGAAATATAATTTATGGGGACTTTATTTATTGTGGCAACGCCGATTGGAAATTTAAAGGATATTACACTTCGGGCGCTAGAAGTTTTGAAAAATGTTGATTTGATTTTGGCGGAAGATACGAGAGTAACACAGAAATTACTTTTAAAATATGAAATTAAAAAGCCGCTTTGGTCATATCATCAGCACAGCAAATTAACAAAAATAGAACAGATTATCAATGAATTTTCCAACGGAAAGAATATTGCTTTGGTTTCTGACGCGGGAACGCCGGGGATTTCCGACCCGGGAGGAATTTTAATTCAAGCGATTAGGGAAAAACTCGGCAATGACATAAATATTGTTCCAATTCCCGGGCCTAACGCGGCGATTGCGGCTTTATCTGTCGCAGGCTTTCCGGCAGATAAATTTTGTTTTTTGGGATTTCCGCCCCATAAAAAAGGCCGGAAAACTTTTTTTGAAAATATCGCCAAAACGGAAGAAACAGTTGTTTTTTACGAATCAAAATACCGCATTGAAAAAACGCTTACGGAGCTTTCAAGAGTTATCGGCGAACGTAAAATTATGGTAGCCAGAGAGTTGACTAAGCAGTTTGAAACTATTTATCGCGGCACGGCCAAAGAATGTCTGGAACAATTAAAAAAAGATAAAATTTTAGGGGAATTTGCGGTGGTTATTAAGAGCTTATAATGAATTTGATAAAAATGAAAAATAAAATTTTTGCCATATATAAGCCGAAAGGGCTGACTTCCAACGATGTTTTGGAAAAATTGCGAAAAATAACTGGAATTAGAAAAATAGGACACGCCGGCACTTTGGATCCATTGGCAAAAGGAGTGCTTGTAGTTGGAATTGGAAAAGCTACTAAAGAACTTGGGAAAATTGTCATGGAAAAAAAAGAATATCTGGCAAAAATAAAATTTGGATTTTATAGCGAAACCGATGATGAAGAAGGGGTAAAAACGGAAATTAAAGTTGATAGAAAACCGGCAATTAATGAAATCCGCAATATTATCGGAAGGTTCGAGGGTGAAATTATGCAAAAACCGCCTATTTACAGCGCGATAAAAATAAAAGGAAAAGAAGCTTATAAATTGGCAAGGCAAGGAAAAAAAATTAAATTGCCAGCAAGAAAAGTTTGCGTTAAGAGCATTAAAATTATAAAATATAAGTGGCCTTATCTGTGGCTGAAAGTTATTACCGGTTCGGGCGTCTATATTAGAGCATTGGCAAGAGATATGGGGAAAGAATTAAAAGTGGGCGGATATTTGGCCGGATTAGAGAGGACAAAAATAGGGGAATTTTCAAAGGAAAAATCTTTAACAATAAATAAATTTCGAAAAATAATAAAAGCCGAAAAATGATTTAATGGAATTTAATAATAATTATGAATAATGAAAATACAAAAAAATATTTAAATATTGCAATTATTATTGCCATGCTTGGTTTTGTTTATTCGGTTTGGATTTATGCCGGCGCTTATTCAAGGTCAATTCAGCCATCGTCTTTTCGAAGTTTTTCGGCAAGCGGCGAGGGAAAAATTACAGCTATTCCCGATGTGGCGCAGTTTACTTTTAGTGTGATTACGGAAGGAGGAAAAGACATCGCTAAAATTCAAAAAGAAAATACGGGAAAGGTGAATAACATAATTGATTTTGTAAAATCAAAAGGCGTTGAGGCAAAAGACATTAAAACGCAAAATTATAATCTTGAGCCAAGATACCAGTATTTCAGCTGTCCTCCTCAACCGCTGGGAGGCAGTCCAAGACCTTGCCCGCCCGCGGAAATTGTCGGATATATGATAAGTCAGACTGTTTTGGTGAAAATCAGGGATTTTGGAAAAATTGGAGAAGTTTTGGCCGGAGTGGTGGAAAAAGGAGCCAATAATGTTTCTCAACTTTCTTTTGCAATTGATGATTTAACGGTTTATCAAAATCAAGCCAGAGAAGAAGCGATTAGAAAAGCCAAAGAAAAGGCCGAGTCAATTGCCGAGGCAGGGGATTTTGGAGTCGGAAAACTTCTTTCAATTGATGAAGGAGGCGTGACGCCAATTTATGGCTATGATTACTTAAAAGCTGTTCCATCGGTAGCCGGAGTAGAATCTTTACCTTCGCCCACAATTGAGCCGGGTTCGCAGGAAATAACCGTTAATGTGATTTTGAGGTATGAAATTAAATAAATAACGATTGAGCCGTATTTTAAATTAACCATATAGAATATAGATAAAATACGGCTCAACCGTGGTTTTACAAAAAAAACAATCCTCCAGTTGACGGATTGTTTTTTGGTTTGTGCTCGGGGTGGGATTCGAACCCACAACCCAATTAAGGGCAAGGATTTTAAGTCCTCTGCGTAAACCGTTCCGCCACCCGAGCTTGGGGGACCTGGGCGGAATCGCCCAGCGTCTCTTGGTGAGGCCAGAGAGGGATTCGAACCCTCGCATAGCGGTTTTGCAGACCGCCGCGTTACCTCTTCGCCATCTGGCCATAAAATTTAGAGATAATCTTAAAAAATTATAAATATTTTTTATTGCCAGAGCAAGTGGTCTCCGGCGGAAATGGAGATGTCAGATTCGAATATCAATCCGCATTCTTCGCTTGCTTTTACTTCATTAGCAGTCTGCTTTTGCTGGCGAAGGCTGGTAATTTTTCCCATTCCGATTTCTTCATTGTTTCTGATAATTTTTATACGGATATTGTTTTTAAGCGAGCCGCTTAAAACTTTTCCGCCAATGAGCTGTTCTTTTCCTTTTTGACTGAAAAATTTAAGGATTTCAATTTCTCCAAGAGGCAATGGTTTTTCCCTTAATTTGATTTCATTTTGGACAGCATCAATAAGCTCATAAATAATTTCCGAAGAGATAATTTTAATATTTTGGGCCTTTGCCAAATTTTCGGCGATTTTGTTGGTTTTTACTCTAAAACCAATGATAATGGCATTGCTGGATGAGGCGTTTTTAATGTCGCCGTCAGTAATTTCACCGATTGATTCACTGATAATATTTATTTTTACTTTTTCCTGATTAAGATTTTTAATTATTTCCGAAAGGGGCTCTAGGGAACCGCTGACATCGGCTTTAAGGATAAGATTAAGAGTTGTTTGGTCTTTTTTTAACTCTTCATTTTTTTCCCGTGGTTTAATTTTAAGTGGTTTTTTATAAATTGTTTCGGCATTTTCACCAGCTAAAAATTCTTCTCCGGTTTGAGGCAGAGTTTCAAATCCTAAAATTAAAGCAGGCGAGGAAGGGGAGAGAGTTTCGGCTTTTTCCCCCAAGAAATCCTCTAAAATTTTTATCTTTCCAAAGGCGGTTGCTGTGGCTATTTTATCGTTGGTTTTTAGCGTGCCATTTTTTACAATTGCTGTGGCAATGACGCCTCGACGGCTGTCAGCTTCGGTTTCAATAATAAAACCAGAAGTATCAGCGTTGGGGTCATAAGTTAAATTTTCCATTTCAGCGGCGAGGAGAATTAAATCCAGAAGTTCATTAATGCCTTGGCCGGTTTTGGCGGAAATTCCCTGCCAGCTGATATTGCCGCCATAGCTTTCAAGAAAAACATTATTAGCCATTAAATCATTTTTTGTTTTTTCAACATCCGCGTTATTTTTATCGATTTTATTAATAGCGATAACAAAAGGCGTTTTTGTTGAATTTAAAATTTCAATCGATTCTTTGGTTTGAGGCTTAACTCCATCATCGGCGGCTACGACTAAAATTGCCAAATCAGCAATTGTGGCGCCGCGGCTGCGCATTTTGGAAAAAGCCTCATGGCCCGGCGTATCAATAAAAGTTATCCGCTTATTATTATGGATTATTTCATAAGCGCCGATTGATTGGGTTATTCCGCCGGCTTCTTTGGCAACAATGTTGGTTTTGCGAATAAAATCAAGCAAGCTGGATTTGCCGTGGTCAACATGGCCCATTACAACAACAATGGGCGGGCGGAGTATTAAATTTTTCAAATGATTTTCTTGCATGAAAGTTAAATCTATCAGAAAAGTCTTTAAAAATCAATAAATTATTTATATTGTCAATCAGGAAAATATGGTTTAAGATAATATGGTTGTGGAGGCGTGGCTGAGCGGCCGAAAGCAGCTTCCTGCTAAGAAGTTAGGGGAGCAATCCCCTCGAAGGTTCGAATCCTTCCGCCTCCGCCAGTTGGGAAATGAAGTCATTGGCTCGCCCGCTAAGCG
>MGIQ01000014.1:4842-6158 GCA_001793825.1 Candidatus Wolfebacteria bacterium RIFCSPLOWO2_01_FULL_38_11 | reverse complement strand
AAAAGAAGCCAACCTCCGAGAAGAAGAATAATGCCCCAGACAGCGCCCCAAATCCAAGCCAGAGCATCCTGCATTTTTGCGGGATTGCCTTGGGATAAAGTGTATTTAATAGCGCCGAAGATAATGGCTCCAAAAGCAGTGAAGCCAACTAAACCCAGACCAATGTTATAAAATCTGGCGACTAAACCGCTTGAGCCACCGAGTTCGGAAGCTGACTTGCACCAAGGATAAGCATTATTGGCACAATTTAAATCAACATTAGCCGCCAAAACCATTTGAAAGCCAATTATCGAAAGTATTGCCAAAAATATTATTATGAAAATTATTTTTTTCATTTTATAAAAATTACTTTACTTGCAATTGAATATTTTTTCCGGCGAATTCCATTTCATTTAATAAATTTTTTATTGCCGCGGAAACATTAATTTCAAATCCAGAGGGCGCGAGAGAATCAATATTTAATTTAAGTTCATCACTAGATGCGCCGTCATCTTTGGCCGATTGTCCTCTAACCGCCCATTCAAAAGCGAATTTGCTGTAATCAAAATTACCAAAAAAGAAAGGATAGACCTTAAAATAATTAGAGCCATAATCGATTTTTTTAGACGGATAGGGCGCGTTAATTACCGCTTCCGGAGCAACAACGGGAATATCAACTATTTTATTTAATTCGCCTTGGCCTTTGTAATTAACAATTACAATTCTAACCTCGGCATTTTGGTTGGGATAATTTGTCGTGATAAAAGAGAAAGATTTGATTCCTAAACCGCTGTTTTCATTGATTCTTAATTTGTCATTAAGATACCAGCGAACTTTGTATTGGGAAAGATCGATTATTTTGCCGCTTTCAATAAGCTCAAAATCAACTTTTATCGCGCTTCCTTTAGTTGGGAAAATTTTTCCTTGATACCAGCTGGGAACATAACTTTCCGCCTGCCAAGAAACCAGAAATTGAGAGGAAATTTGAGCGTTTGCCGGAATAGTAGCAAGTAGCAAGTAGCAAATAGCAAATAAAGTAAAAAGCAGAAATGTGAAAATTTTTATTTTTGAATTGGGTTTCATAAAATTTTAAGCGATTTCGCCGACTGGCGGAACAATTTTTTGACGATTAGCCAGATAAATAGTCAGAGCCACGCCAATGCTTTTAATGGGAAGGGCGCCGACATAAGGAATCAATTCCAGTATGCTGGCGGCTAAATCGGCATTGGCCGCCACTCCTTTTATTCTAAAATAAAATTGCGTTACCGGAAAGGTTAAAATATCCAAAATAAGAAAATCGTCCAATCCCACAAAAACAAGCAATATTCCGACAAGGT
>MGIQ01000014.1:2069-4829 GCA_001793825.1 Candidatus Wolfebacteria bacterium RIFCSPLOWO2_01_FULL_38_11 | reverse complement strand
ATAAAGCATTATCAGAATAGTTGCCGGCAAAGGAATTTTTTTATCTTCTTCCATGTTATTTATCCATTTCCAATATTTCCTCGGGATTGGTGGTGATAATCTTATTTTCAAAATAAGACGGGACAACTTGGATAGCGGCGTGCTTTAGACCGGCAAAAAATAATCCTTCGCCGACATTGGCTTCCAGTAAAAGCTGTTTTTCCGCTTCAGAAAGGTTAAAAGTTTTGGCAACAGATTCTATTTCCGAAGGCGATTGTTTAAGCAAAAGCTGAAGAGATGAATTGGTGATAATCGGACGGCCATAAGGCGATTCCAAAAAATCAGCGACATTTTGAGTGATAGTGGTAAGACCAAGATAATATTTACGGCAACGCTTTGCCAAAGAAAACAAAAAAGAAGCGCTATCGGGATATTTCATCATCCACCAAGCTTCGTCAATTACTAAAATCCTCTTTTTTAATTCAGCCCTGATTAAATTCCAAACGAAATTAAGAACCATATAAATGGCAATCGGCCTTAATTCTTCTTCCAAATCACGAACAGAAAAAACAATCAAACGATTTTTGATGTCGATATTAGTCGGCCGATTGGTGAATCCGGCGTAAGTGCCGCTAACAAATTTATAAAGCCGTTCAGCCAAACTACGGCCGCCCTCCATATTTTGCAAAACAGTCTGTAAATCTTCCAAAAGCGGCGGCTGGACAGCGGAGAAATCTTTTGTCTGATGAGTAATACCGCGGGAAGCGTAAGTTTCCGTGATCGCCCTGTCAAGCATAGCGTCTTCTTCAGCCGTAATTTTGCCAAGCATTAATTTAACCAAGCCGGTTAAATTAAGAATATGCGATTTAAAAACATCGGCCGGATCTTCTCCTTTGGGGATAATAGGAATATCAAAAGGATTAAGAGAGTCGTCGGAAGTCAAAGAAATTTTGAAAAAACTTCCGCCGACCGTATTGGATAATTTTTCATATTCATTTTCCGGGTCAATGACTAAAATATCCGTACCCATCATTAAAGATCTTAAAATTTCCAACTTTACGGAAAAACTTTTTCCAGAACCGGCTTTAGCAAAAACAACGGAGTTGGCGTTTTCCAAAGAAAAGCGGTCAAAAATAATCAAACTGTTATTGTGGCGGTTAATTCCATATAAAATTCCCTCATCAGAGGTAAGATCCATAGAAACAAACGGAAACAAGGAAGAAGTCGGACCGGAGTTAAGAGGAGTATTAACCATCAATTTGTCCTGGCAAATCGGCAAAACAGAAGAAAATCCTTCAATTTGCTGGAAGATTGACGGCTTGACATAAATCAATTGGCTTTCAAACAAAGAATTAATTTTTTCCGAAAATTTGTTAAGTTCTTCCAAGGAATCAGCTTGAAGAGTCACATAAACGCTGACATTGAACATTTTTTCCTGCGCTTGCTGAAGAGCGTCACGAAGCATTTCTATGTCTTGGTAAGCGGTCTCAAGCATTGGTTCGCGAACAAGGCCTTTTTCTTCTCGTTCCATTAATTGAGCTTCGATCTGGGCGGTTTTTTTGCGCAAATTTTTTAAAGCCATCGCAGTATCAACCGGATGGACAAAAACAGAAATATCCATCAGCTCCGGCATATTGATAACATTATTAAACCAACCGCTGGAAAGATAACGAGGGTAAGTAAAAATAAAAAGCGTTTTTATGAATTTATCGCCTAATTTTAGATAATTGGGATTATTTTCAATGGCAGCCGGAGCAATGACATTTTTAACGTCTTTCTCCGAAGCGGCGTAAGGTTGTTGAATTTTAAATTGTTCCATTTTATTGTTTGGCTATTTTTAATTCTTTTTTCTCCACTTCTTGGGGATTATATAAATTATAAAACAATTCTATCAGCTCTTCATTGTTTAAAGCCACTGTTCTTAATCCGCCTTGATTTAGGCCGGTTATAACCTGGTCTGTTCTTTGATTGATTTGCGTTATTTTCTGGTCAATGCCTTCATCTTTTTTTACCATTTTATTTTTTTCCCAGAATTTTAAAGAAGAAATCAATTCCATGCCGGCTTTGGGAATTTGAACAGGGTCATAAGGAACAACAACAAAAAAAGTTTTAGTCATCACGGCATTGGTTTCAACAAAAGATTTTATAAATTCAATATATTCCAATATCTGGTTCTTCAATAATTCATTTGTTTCGATATCGTGGCGCTCTCTTAATTTATCCAAGTAACTGTTAATATTCATTTTCCTTGAATGAATGAGGAATTGGACGGAAAAATCCAGAGTGTTTAAAAAATTTTGGAAGGAATAAATTATTAGATTTTGCTCTTCTTCCGATTTAAGGTCAAAATTCACGCCCGAGACCATTAAAACGCGGCGAAGTCCCCCGTTTTTTAAAATTAAAATTCCGTCCCTGATGTCTTCTATTTCAACAAATTGCTGAGTTGATGTATTTTGATTATTTGCCATATATTGTTTAATTCTAACGGTAATCGACTCTTCTCGCAATTTCTTTATCCCCTGTTATTTTTTTTAAAACCTCGAATTTTTCTTTTGGCTGCCTGCCCCAATGAGGAGAAGCTGATTTTTCCCTTTTAGGAATAGGCGCTTTGCTGGTCATTAAATCAACCCAGAGTTTTTTTACATTAGGCATTTGAGGAAGATAATTTTTCAAATCTCTTCTTTGGTCGCCAATTGAAGAAATTTGAATAGTTTTTTGCTTAATTTCCCTTTGCCAAAAGTAGCGCCTTGGCTTCCACATAAAACCAAAAGCATAAAGGCC
>MGIQ01000014.1:0-2060 GCA_001793825.1 Candidatus Wolfebacteria bacterium RIFCSPLOWO2_01_FULL_38_11 | reverse complement strand
CAAGGATTGGCCGTTATATTTTCCAAATGCCAAAGCCAAACCAATGCCCGCAATGATTGCCGCGATAAATACCCAAAGCCAAGTTGCCAGAACAAAAAATAACAAGAAATCGAGACCGCCGGCCGCAGCTAAATATAAAAATTGCTTAAGAGTTAGAGGCCCGACGATTTTATTTTCAATATCAATAAATTGGGGAATTTGAAACTGCATAAATTCATCTTATATATTTAATTATTGCCTTTAAATTTCTCAAATGTTCTAAGGTCAATTATTTCTTCACTAGAAGTTGTTTTTGGGGGCTCGGCTTTTGGAATTGGAGGAATTGGAGGCTGAATTTTAACAGCTTCTTGAGGAAGAACCGGCTTTGCAACGGGAATATTTTTGGGGATGTTTTGAGTTTTTATTTCAAAAACTTTGGTTTCCTCTCTTGGCGGTTTTGGAATTTCGACAGCGGGTTTAGGCGGGGGCGGAGAAGGAATCGGGGGCTTTTCCGGAATTATTGGCTTTATGGGAATTTTAACTTCGGGCATATTTTGGGGAATTGGAATTTCCATTAGTATATCTTTATCTGAAATTTCCTTTAAAGTTTTTTCTTTACCAATAAAAATCCCGATTAACCAACTAAAAAATCCTTTCTTTTTCTGTTTTGGCAATGGCAAAACAGAAAGAGGCGCTTTAGAAATCGCTTCTGTTGTTTTCTTTTGATCGATTGGAAGAGGCGGAAGCGGAGTGCGCAAGTCAGTGTAATGGACTATTTTTGGTTTGGACGGTTCCGAAGAGATAATTTTCGGCTCTTCTATTTTCTTTTCCGGAATTATTTTTATATTTTTAAGCTGTTCTTCAATGGAAGGAAGCGGCGGCTCTTTGCTTAAGATTTCTATTTGAGCGGTAATCGGCTTTATTTCTTCTTTACCCTTTAACGCGCCGAATAATCCGCTTAACGGCCTTTTAGCACCTAAAACCGGCTTGAACTCCGCTTCTTTATGAATGATTAACGGAGCTTCTCCCACGGGTTCGCTTTGAATTGGCGCGGGTTCTGGCGAAATAATTTTTTCCGGTTCGGTTTTAATCGGGCTTGGCATTTGAGTTCGTAAATCAAGAATATCCTCCTTAAAATCTCCGGCAGGTTTATGAATTAATGAAGAGTCATAACTTTTTTTCATTTCGTTTTTGATCGAGGAAAAAATTTTGCTTTCAATTTCTTTAGCAATGGAATCAGCAATTTCACTATGAAGATTAAGATTCGCTTTGATTTCTTTTGCCAAATCATTTAACTGAATAAATCCATAAATAGCATAGCCGGAAAGAGCGGCAATTATTCCGATTTTTTTATCATCAAGATGCTGTTCTTTTCCAATCTGCCAAATAATTTTTCCGTTTTCAAAAGAGCACAATGATTCTCTAAGAATCTCCGGAGTAGCATCCCACCTTTCATTTATTTGTTGTTTGGAAATTTTTAACATATTTTTTTAAGCTTTTGGAGCTTCTGGTTTTGGAGTTTCTGCTGTAGCTGCTGCCTCTGTTGGAGACAACCCGACTGCATAATTTTCCATTGTTTGTTTATAAGCTTTTCTAGCTTCTGCATCTATTGGGAAATCTCCAAGCACTTTTTCATACATTTCCTTAAAATTATCTCTAGATTTTGCATCAAATTTCGGCATAAAATTCGCCACTAAAGAATAATTTTTCGTTGCTATACCACGAGCAATGTATTCCGATAATTTTTCAAGATTTTCTCTAGACAAACCTAATTTAGCTTCCCCGCTAAATACGGCCTTAAATGCAGATTTTTCATAATCTTTTTTAACGCCGCTCATTAATCTTTCTGTTTCTGCCAATAATTTTCCCTGGTCATAATCCTTGCCTTCATTCATCTTTTTAATTTCCTCCGCCATTCCAACACTCATTAATCCTCCTTTTTCAATATCCCCAAACGCTTTGCCTTGATTATATCTGGCAAACAAATTTTTATTGGCTTGAGTGGCTAATTCCGTCATGTTTATATCGCCCAATTCTCCGGCCTGTTGCAATTTCTTAGCCAAAGCTATTTTATAAGGAGC
>MGIQ01000013.1 GCA_001793825.1 Candidatus Wolfebacteria bacterium RIFCSPLOWO2_01_FULL_38_11 | reverse complement strand
TCCTATATCTTTGGAAAAATAATTTAAAATCATTAAATATTATAATTATATTATTTTTAACAATTCTTTCTCGTTCACTAATCTAGTTTTTTCCTCAACTCTCTTCTTCACCTCAATTTTATTCCCCGTCTTTTCACTCACGACAAGCCTATGGGGCAAACCAATCAAATCAGCGTCATTGAATTTCTCTCCGATACTCGCTTCCCGATTGTCATATAATACCTCGGTTCCTGATTTTTGCAAATTCTTATAAATTTTATCGGCAAATTTTTTAATATTTCCCTTTCCGCCCAAACTTAATAAATGTACCTTATAAGGCGCTACGCTTTCCGGCCAAACAATGCCTTTTTCATCATGAAAAATTTCCACAATCGCCCCCATCAGCCGGTTTAATCCCATTCCGTAACAACCCATTATTACCTCTTTTTCAATTCCCGCCTCATCCTTATATTTCAAATCAAACGGCGCGGAATATTTTGTTTTTAATTTAAAAATATTTCCAACCTCAATTGCTTTTTTTTCTCTTAAATTTTTATTGCCGCAATTGGGACAAGAATTCTGTTCATTGATAATTTCTTTATTAATGGCGATTTTGCACTTATCGCAAATATAAATCATATCTTCTCCTGCCGGAGTAATTGTTTGAAATTCATGGGAATACTTGGAAAAAGTGCCGCCTGAAGCATATGTTAAATAAGTAAACTTTCCGATGCCCACTTTATTAAAAATCCTTAGATAGGATTTTTTCGCCTTTTCATAATATTTTTCCATATCAGCCTCATCTCGATGAAAAGAATATAAATCCTTCATAAAGAATTCCCGCCCCCGCAAAAGCCCGGATTTCGCCCTTGCTTCATCGCGGAATTTATTCTGAATCTGGAAAACATATTTTGGCAAATCCTTATAAGATGAGACAAATTTAGCGAGCAATGGAGAGATAATTTCTTCATGAGTCGGCCCCATGGCATATTCGGTTTTTGTGTAAAAACTCGTGAATTTAAACAGCGAATCATAATTATCCCAGCGACCGGTTTTCTCCCAATTTAATTTTGGTTGAAGGCTAGGCATTAAAATTTCCTGCCCTCCCAAACCTTCCATTTCTTCTCTGATAATATTTTCAATCTTTTGAAAAACCCTCCAGCCCAGCGGTAAAAAGGTATAAACTCCGGCCATTAATTTATCAACAAAACCAGCTCTTATCAAAAGCTGGGCGTTTATTGATTCTTCGTCTTTCGGCGCCTCCCGTCTGGTTTTTACAAAAAGTTCGTTCTGACGCATATTAAAACTTAACTTTCACCGGCTCTTTTGCCCTTGCTTCTTCAAGTTGAAAAAAATATTCTTTTTTAAAACCAAATATTCCGGCAATTAAATTAGTCGGAAAAGTTTCTATCTTTGTATTTAAACCAAGCACGTTGCCGTTATAAAATCTTCTTGCGGCCTGAATTTTATTTTCCGTATCAGACAGCTCTTCCTGAAGCTTTACAAAACTTTCAACCGCCCGGAGCTGCGGATAAGCTTCCGCAATGGCAAAAATGCTTTTTAAAGCGCCTGTCAGCATATTTTCCGCTTCTTCTTTGTCATGAACCGATTGCGCACCCAAGGCTTTGGCTCTGGCATTAGTCACTTTTTCAAACGCCTCTTTTTCATGAGCCGCATATCCCCCGACAGTTTCCACCAAATTTGGAATTAAATCGTATCTTCGTTTAAGCTGAACATCAATATCTGACCAAGCTTCTCTTGCCCTGTTTCTTTTTCTTATCAAGCTGTTGTAAGTTATTATCAGCCATAAAATCAAAACAGCTAAAATTATTAAAATTCCGGAAAATAAGGTATTCATTTTAATTATTTAATTATAATCTTTTTATTTATTAATTGCCGAGAGGTATCCAATACAAAGTTCGCGTAGTATATGCCTCTCCTACTGTAACTTTCCAATAATCATTTTTCCTAACTGGTATAGTAATTGATCCGTAATCCACTATTGCATTATGAAGTTTGGCACAACAATAATTATATAATATTTTGCGGAAATAATAAAATAATTTTTATGTGCGCCCGGCAGGAATCGAACCTGCGACCATCTCCTTAAAAGGGAGCTGCTCTACCGACTGAGCTACGGGCGCAAATTATAAAAATAAATAATACCCGAAGTCGGGTATTATTTCAAGATAAATACAAAATTTCCACTGAATTATTATTGAATTTCTCCTCCCAAATCCTCTAAAATTTTCTTAGCTTTTGCGCTCAAATGTTTCGGTTTCTTAACATTTAATTCAATAATTAAATTTCCTTTGCCCGCGCTGCCGAAAATCGGCATTCCTTCTCCTGAAACTGTTAAATTTTCTTTTAAACTAAATCCGGCCGGAATTTCAAGTTCCAGTTTTTTTCCGGCAATCGTCGAAATTTCTATTTTTTTATCCAAAAGCACGTCAACTAAATTGATTTCTTTTCTAACAATCAAATCATTGCCCTGCCTCCTGAAAATATGATGCGGCTTTATTTTTATTCTGATATAAAGATCTCCGCCTTCGGTTCCTCTTTCTCCCGCTTCTCCCATTCCTTTTACGGTAATTAATTGGCCTTCGCTTATTCCTGCAAAAATCTTTATTTTTACCTTCCGCTCTCCAGCCACTTTGCCGCCGCCATGACAATGTTTACAAACGGATTTTGGAATCTGGCCCGTGCCAAAACATTCCTTGCAAGACTTCACTTGAGCGAAACTCCCGAAAAATGTTTTCCTTGTCTCTTTAATTTCCCCTCTCCCTCCGCAAATATTGCATTTTTCAAAACCAGCACTGACATCATGCCCTTTGCCGCCGCACTTATCGCAAGCAACTCCTATATTGTATCTCAATTCTCTCTCTGCCCCGTGAAACGCTTCTTCCAAAGTAATTTCCTGAATAATTTCAATATCAGCGCCTCTTTCATAAGTTCGCCTTTTTTGTTTTACGCCCATGCCTTCGAAAAACGCGTCAAAAATGTCTCCCAATCCCGACACATCTCCAAATGCTGAAGGATCAAAATCAAATCCAAAGCCGGCTCCAAATGGTCCGGCTCCAAATCCGCCAAATCCTTGCCCCTCTCCCGTCGCCCCCGCACCATCAAAAACCTGCCCGAATTTATCGTATTGAGCGCGTTTATTTTTATCCGACAAAATCGAATAAGCTTCGCTTATTTCTTTGAATTTTTTTTCATCTCCTCCTTTTTTATCAGGATGGTATTTATGAGCCAATTTTCTGAAAGCTTTTTTTATCTCCTCTTCCGAAGCGCCCTTATTTATGCCGAGAATCCTATAATAGTCCATAAAATATATCTATTTTGACTACTTATTATAATTACTAATTATTTTAACACAACAATCTCTCTGCTTTTTCCTTCTAACATCACCGCCACAACCCCAAAAGCAATCAATATTTCATATATTATATAAGCCAAAAAAGTCACGGCAATCCTTATTGGCAAAGAAAACCCTTCAATCATTAAAAAAATAAAAATTATCGCGCCTACCAAGACCAATTGCCTGTCTTTTTCCGGCAGACTTAAATATTCATTTTTAATCAATTCGTAAATCGCCTCTGTTAAATTAGCTTTTGTGTTTATGGAAGATCCGGCCCATCCGGAAATTTTATTTTCAAACTCATTAACCGATTGGTTAATTAATTGTGTTTTAGTCGATTTTGGCAAAAATTGAGATTGAGAAGTTTGCTCTAATTCCCTTTCCGCCATTCTTACGGCGATTTCATTTATTGACAACGCTGGGTCAAAATCGGGGAAAAATCTTTTTGCCATTGTTGCGCTGGGAACAAAAATTTTTTGGAAATTCTCTTTTGAGATAAAAAATTCGCTATTTGGCAATCCAATTAACGCAACACTGGCAAATAAAGCCGCTGCGGCAAAAGCTTTTGGCAAAACCATTTTACTGACCCTCCAAAAATTGATTTTTATCATATTTCTCAGTTCTTTTCCGCCGGAATAATTTGCCCAAACTAAAAACAAAAAAGCCAGCCCCGCGGAAATCAAAAACGCTTCTGACCCGATTCTATCGTAAAAAATGCTTGCCAAAACCAAACATTCAAATAAAATCGCGAGATTCGCCATTAAAGCGCTTTTTATAAAAAACGCCTGAAGAAAAAAAACACTGAGGAAAAAAATGAGCGCAACTGATGAAAAAACAAGATAATTGATTCCGCCGGTAATAACAAAAAGTTTTAAAAAATATCCGAAAATCGCAAAAGCTGCCGCACCAATAACCGCCATAGAAACGATTTTAAAAATCGACCTGTCAACTTCAACCGCCTCAACCGATATATCCTTTGTTAAGTTCAACATAATCTATTTTATTGCTGAGCCCTTTATTGTTGAGCCCCTTGATTGCCTTGCTCTCCTTGGCCATACATTGATTGGCCGATTTTTTGAAGCTCCAATGAAAGTTCTGAAGTTTTTGCCTTTATATTTTCAATATTATCACCATCTTTGACTGATTTCAATTCCTCTATTTTTTTATTGATAACGTCTTTTATTTCCGCGTTAATTTTTTCTCCGGCTTCTCTTGTGGATTTTTCCGCCAAATAAATCGCTTGTTCCGCTAAATTTTTAGCTTCAATCAATTCTTTTTTCTTTTTATCTTCCTCCGCGTGCGCCACCGCTTCCTGCTTCAATTTTTCCACTTCATCTTTGGAAAGCTGGGTTGAAGCCTCAATATGCACTGATTGGCTTTTGTTTGTCGCCTTGTCTTTGGCTGAAACATTTAAAATGCCGTTGGCGTCAATATCAAACATAACCTCAACCTGAGGAATTCCTCGCGGCGACGGCGGAATGCTGTCTAAAATAAATCTGCCCAAAGTTTTATTATCCGCTGCCATTGGCCGCTCTCCCTGTAAAATATGAATTTCTACTGAAGTCTGACTATCGGCGGCTGTTGAAAAAACCTGGGATTTTGAAGTGGGAATTGTCGTATTTTTTTCGATAATCGGCGTAAACACTCCGCCCAAAGTTTCAATACCCAAAGAAAGCGGCGTTACATCAAGCAACAAAATATCTTTAACATCTCCTTGAAAAATTCCCGCCTGCACTGCCGCGCCTGCCGCCACCACTTCATCCGGATTGATTCCTTTGTGCGGTTCCTTGTTAAAAAGTTTTTTTACCGCTTCGGTAATTGCCGGCATTCTTGTTTGTCCGCCAACCAAAACAACTTCATCAATTTCCGAAGCGTTTAAACCGACTTCTTTCAAAGCCTTGCTCGTCAATTCAATTGACCTCTCAATATAAGGATGAACTAATTCTTCAAGTTTTGCCCGACTCATCTTTATCAAGAAATGTTTAGGTCCGGAAGCGTCTGACGTGATATAAGGCAAATTAATTTCTGTTTCAAATGCCGTTGAAAGCTCGTGTTTTGCCCGTTCCGCAGCCTCTTTCAAACGTTGAATGGCTAAAAAATCCTTAGCAAGGTCGATTCCCTGATCTTTTTTATATTCCTCGAGTAAATATTCAATGATTTTTTTGTCAAAATCATCGCCGCCCAAATGAGTATCCCCTCCCGTGCCCTTTACTTCCACCACATCATCTCCCACTTCCAAAATGGAAATATCAAAAGTGCCGCCTCCAAAATCATAAACAACTATCTTCTCATTTTTCTTGCGGTTTAAACCATAAGCCAAAGCCGCGGCTGTTGGCTCATTAATTATTCTTTTTACTTTAAGTCCGGCGATTTCCCCGGCATTTTTCGTTGCCTGTCTTTGAGAATCATCAAAATAAGCCGGCACGGTGATCACCGCTTCTTCAATTTTCTCGCCCAATTTTGCTTCTGCGTCAGCTTTGAGTTTGGCAAGCACCATGGCAGAAATTTCTTCCGGCTTATACCAGCGATCACCCATTTTTACTTCAACTCCTCCCGTACTTGACGCCTGAATGTCAAAAGGCAGCCAAGCTTTATCGCGCTGAACCTCTGAATCGGAAAACTTTCTGCCAATCAAGCGCTTCACTGAAAAAATAGTGTTTTTTGGATTTACCACCGTCTGCCGTTTCGCAAGTAATCCCACCAATCGTTCATTGGTTTTGCTTTGCGCCGCAATTGAAGGCGTTGTCCTTGCGCCTTCGTGATTTTCTAAAATTTTCGGCTCCCCTGCCTCAACAATCGCCATTGCCGAATTAGTTGTGCCTAAGTCAATTCCTAATATTTTCATTTTAATTTCAGGTGTTAGATGTTGGGTTTTGGGTGTTAGTGAATTTCTAAAATCTAAAACCCAAAAAATAAAACCTATAACCTATTTACTGATTTTTACTCTCGCCGGCCTGATTAATTTGCCGTTCAACATATATCCCCTCTCTATCTCTTCAATAATTATGCCAGAAGGCTTGTCAGATTCAACAGAGACAATCGCTTCTGCCAAGGCCGGATTATAAGGTTCGCCGATTAAAATATTTACTTTTTCCAAGCCATACTGCTTTAAAATATCTTCCAATTGCGCCTTAATCAAATAAATTCCTTTTTCCGCTTTGCCGTCTTTTTCCAAAGTCGCAAGCGCCAAATCAAAGCTGTCTAAAACGGGAATAATTCCCCTAATCAAGGCCTCTTGCGAAAATTTTGCAAAACTATCAAACCTTTTTGCCTCCTCTTTTTTATAATTGATTAAATCCGCCTTTGCTCTTTTCCAGCCGTCAAGATATTCATCCCGTTCTTTCTGGCATTTTGCCAATAATTCCGCCTCTCCCTCTTCCTTCTTTAATTCATCATTATTCTGAATTTCCTCCATAATTAGCTATTTTATAGTCCCAAAATCCATTGTCAATCCTCTATTTTTCTGCTTGATGCTTATTGCTTGATTATTTTTGCTACTTGCGACTCGCAACTAATTTGCTATCATCTTAAAATGCTCAAGCTTTACAACACTCTTGTCGGGAAAAAACAAGCATTTAATCCGATTAAAAACCGTTTAGTTAAAATTTATACTTGCGGTCCGACTGTTTATTGGTATGCTCACTTGGGAAACCTCCGCACTTACATTTTTGAAGATATTCTTCGCCGCGCCCTGAAATATAACGGCTACAAAATAAAACAAGTGATGAATATCACTGACGTTGAAGATAAAATTATAAAAAAAGCCGTTAGTGAAAAGAAAAATATTTTTGAAATCACCAAGCCTTACACAAAAATTTTCTTTGAAGACCTTAAAAAATTAAATATTGAAAAACCCGAAATTCTTCCCAAGGCCACTGCTCATATTAAAGAAATGATAAGTATGATAGAAAAACTTTTGGAAAAAGGATTCGCTTATAAAGGCGAAGATGGTTCAATTTATTTTAATGTTTCACAATTCAAAAAATACGGCCGGCTCTCCGGTTTGAAAAAGAAAGAATTAAAAATAGGCGCCCGTATTGCTTCCGACGAATATAAAAAAGAAGAAGCTCAAGATTTCGTCCTTTGGAAATCTAAAAAACAAAATGAACCTTTTTGGCCAAGCCCGTTTGGGAAAGGCCGGCCCGGCTGGCATATTGAATGCTCGGCCATGAGTATAAAATATTTGGGGGAAAATTTTGATATTCATGCCGGAGGAGTGGATTTAATTTTCCCCCATCATGAAAACGAAATCGCTCAGTCCGAAGCATCAACCGGAAAAAAATTTGCCAATTTTTGGCTTCACGGAGAACATCTTTTGGTCAATAACCAGAAAATGTCAAAATCACTCAATAATATTTATACTCTAAGAGAAATTGAGCAAAATAAAATCAACCCTCTTGCTTTTCGTTATTTAACGCTCACCTCCCATTATCGCTCAAAATTGAATTTCACCTTGGAAAGTTTAAATGCCTCACAAAATGCCTTAAATAATTTGTATGATTTTTTTCGAAATCCCCAGATTGAAAATCTAAAAATTAATAAAACTAATGAAGCTAAAAAGCTGAAGAGCTATCGAGCTGAATTTATTGCCGCCATAAACGACGACCTTAATACTCCTCAAGCTATTGCCATTGTCTGGCAAATGATTAAAGACCATAAACTTTCTTACAACGCCAAAAAAACTCTTCTTTTGGAATTCGACACAATTCTCGGATTAGGATTAAATAAAATAAAATCCATCAAAATCCCTGAAAAAATAAGAAAAATGGCCCAAGAACGCGAACAATTCAGAGTTAATGAACAGTTTATTCAGGCCGATCTCTTGAGAAAGAAAATAGAAAGTTTAGGATATAAAATAGAGGACTGTGCTTATGGACCCCAAATTACCTCCCCAAGACATCGAAGCTGAACGCTCTGTATTAGGAGCCTTGATGCTTGATAAAAATGCCATTATTAAAGTGGCCGATTTAATCACGGCTAATGATTTTTACTCCCCCTCTCATTCAAAAATTTATGAAGCCGTCATTGAACTCTTCAATAGAAACGAGCCGATTGATATTTTAAGCGTCACTAATAAATTAAAAAATAAAGACCAGCTGACTGACATCGGCGGCTCAAGCTATCTTACCGAACTTATTAATTCCGTTCCCACGGCGAGCCACATCAACCATTACGCGAAAATTATCCGCGATAAAAAAGTCCTGCGCGATTTAATTACCGCTTCCGCGGAAATTAATGAAAGAGTTTTCGAGAATGTTGAAAATTCCGACAATCTTCTTGATGAAATTGAGCAAAAAATATTCTCCATTGCTCAAAAATCGCGGCCGCAGAATTTCGTTCACATTAAAGATGAACTTAAAGCCGCTTATGAAAGAATTGAAAGAGTCCACCAGGGAGAAAAAGGATTGCGCGGAACGCCAACCGGTTTTGACGAAATTGACCATTATCTTTCCGGACTTCAAAAATCCGATTTAGTTATTTTAGGCGCCCGACCATCGGTGGGAAAAACCACTCTTGTTTTAGATATGGCCAGAAATGCCGCCAACCGCGGATTCGGAGTTGCAATTTTCTCTCTGGAAATGTCCCGCGATCAGATTATTGATCGCTTGATTTCCGCTGAAGCTCAAGTGCCCCTCTGGAGACTTCGAACCGGCCGGCTCAACGACGAAATGGAATTTGCCATGATTCAAGAATCTTTAGATCGTCTTTCAAAATATCCGATTTACATTGATGACACTGCTTCAGCCAATATTCTTCAAATTCGTTCAATGGCTCGCCGACTGCAGACCGAATGCCATAATCTCGGTTTAATTATTGTTGATTATGTCCAGCTTGTTACGCCTCGCACTTCTTCTGAAAATATTGTCCAGCAATTTACGGAAATCAGCCATGGCTTAAAAGCTCTTGCCCGCGAACTTAATCTTCCCGTGCTTGCGGTCTCCCAATTATCTCGAGCCGTTGACCAGCGCGAAATAAAAGTTCCCCGCCTTTCCGATTTAAGGGAAACCGGCGCCTTGGAACAAGACGCTGACGTGGTTATGTTTATTTACCGCAAAGACCGGGATAAATTAAACCCTTCTTTGGAAGAAGAAAATATGGCAGAAATAATTATTGCCAAACACCGCAACGGCCCGCTTGGCACGGTCCAATTAAAATTCGACCAAGACAAAGTTAGCTTCCGTCAAATCGATAAAATGCACTAATACTAGCTATCAAGCTAACAAGCTATCAAGCTAATAAGCTAATAAACTATCAAGCTATCAGGCTATCAAGCTAATAACATGATCCCCGATCCTATTAAAAATTTTATAAATATTTTTTCCCAGCTTCCTTCAATCGGCCCGCGTCAGGCAACCCGCTTGGCATTTAAAATAATAGCCGGCGGAAAAAATAATATTGAAACTCTTGCCGCCGCCATTTCTAATCTGAAAACCTTAAAAATCTGTCAAAACTGCTTTTTTATCCACTCTAATCCAGAAAATCTTTGCAGTATTTGTTCCAACCCCAGCCGGAAAAAAGACATTATAATGATAGTTGAAAAAGAAACCGATTTGATTTCCTTGGAAAGACCTAAAAAATTCTCCGGCCGTTATTTGGTTTTAGGAGAACTTACAAAAAGCGGAGTTCTTGAAAGCGTCCAAAAACTCCGGCTCAATAACCTCAAAGAATTTATTAAAAGAGAATTAAACGGCCAAGCCCAAGAAATCATTGTTGCCATAAATCCCACTGCTTATGGAGATTTAAATGCCATGATTATTTCTAAAGAATTAGAAGGATTTTCAAAAAAAATAACAAGGCTCGGCCGGGGAATCCCCACTGGCGGAGAAATTGAATTCTCCGATGAAGAAACATTGGGCCAGGCCCTAGAAAGAAGAATTTAAAAAAAATTAAATAGAAGTTATTTCCACTTCGGAAAATTCCTGCCGATGGCCTTTCTTTTTCCTTAATCTTGTCTTTGAATGATATCTAAAAACTATTTTCTTTCTTTCTCTGGCCTGTTTTAAAATTTTAGCATCAACCTT
The DNA here is from genome assembly GCA_001793825.1 of Candidatus Wolfebacteria bacterium RIFCSPLOWO2_01_FULL_38_11. Taxonomy (GTDB): domain Bacteria; phylum Patescibacteriota; class Minisyncoccia; order UBA6257; family UBA9933; genus GWC1-37-10. The sequence goes on along the minus strand of MGIQ01000013.1, from coordinate 13,971 downwards.
GGCGCCCTCAACATAAGGATTTCCGATTTTGACATTTTCGCCGTCAGCCAAAAGCAATATCTTGTCAAAAACAAATTTATCGCCCTCCTTGGCGCTTAGTTTTTCAACTTTTATTTTATCTCCGGTAGAAACTTTATATTGCTTTCCGCCTGTTTGAATAATCGCAAAATTCATATTACTTAATTACTAATTAACGCTTATGATAACTGACATCGCCATTAAAATCAATATCGCCAGCTCCAAGCTGACAAAAGCGAAAATATAAGATAAAAATCTCTCTCGATTGTACAAAAAATCGGCTAAGAAAAAATTAATTCCGATTGCCGCAAAAGTCGTTGCTAAAATTCCGAATATGTTTGTTTTTTCTCCAAAAAAATCTATGCCGGAATAAGCGTCAAAATGAATCACCAAAGGATTGTATATTTGCCTTAATTTTAAAAAAACAATTATCGAAGTGATGATTAAAACCGCTAAACTGATTCCAAAAACTGCGCGTAAATATTTGTCTTTGATAATAAATAGCATATTTTTATTTCGGTGCTCCCATCGGGATTCGAACCCGAGTTCCAGCCTTGAGAAGGCCGTGTCCTGGACCAGACTAGACGATAGGAGCTAACAAGCTAATAGGCTATTAAGCTATCAAACTATCAAACTATCAAGCTATCAAACTGATTTTATCTCTTCAACCACTTTATCCAATTCCATCGCCCGCGAAGCTTTCACTAAAATCACATCCCCTTTTCTTATTATTTGTTCAACGGTTTTAGCCGCTTCTTCCGCTGTATCAAAATTTAAAATCTTACTGCCGTGCATCCCCTTATTTTTCGCTCCTTCACTGATAAATTTCCCTCTCGGTCCGATTGCCACCAAAATATCAGCGGTCTCGGCAACTATTTTTCCTATTCCCTCGTGCGCTTCAATTGAATATCTGCCTAGCTCCAGCATATCGCCCAAGACGGCGATTTTCCTTCCTCCTTTTAAATCTTTTAATACTTTCAAGGCCTTTTCCATTGAAAGAGGCGAAGCATTATAACTGTCATCAATAATATAAGTTTCCTTTACTCCTGCCGTCAAGTTCATTCTTCTTTTTGCCGGCCTGTAATGAGCGCTAAAATATTCAGCTGATTCCACTAAATTCAAACCGTAGATTATGCCGATTAAAGCGGCTATTGCTCCGGCATAAGCATGAGCCTCGCCGAAAACTCCAACTAAAACCACTGGCACAAAACTTCCTTCATATTCCAATTTAAAAGATATGCCATACGGCCTGCCATCTTCAGATCTGTTCTCGAAATTGGTAATTCTCATATTCGCTCCTTCTCCAAATCCGAAAGTCATTGTTTTTGCCCTTGTTTTCTCCGCCATTGCCGCCGCCAATTCATCGTCAAAATTCAAAATTGCAAAATTAGAAGTTGTCAAATTTTCTATTAATCTTGTCTTTTCTTTTGCTACTGCGGCAATATCTTCATAATATTCAACATGAACGGGAATTTTTCCAATCGCGGTTATCACCCCGATTTTCGGACTGCCAATTTCCAATAAATATTTGATGTCTCCCGGTTTTTGCGCTCCATATTCTAAAATCAACATTTTCGGATAAAACCGTTTTGGCAAAAGAATCAGCCGCAAGAAAGAAATCAAAACCACTTTAAGCCAGAAAAAAATCAGCGGCCGGCCGATTGCTTTCCAATTTCCCAAAATCGCCAAAGGCACTCCTAATTCATTATTAAAGCTTTCACTTGCCGCTCTTATCCTGAAATGATCTTTTAAAACGGCAAAAATAGCTTCTTTTGCCGAAGTTTTTCCGACACTGCCTGTAATTGCGATTACTTCCGGCTCAAACCGCCGGATAGTTAAAATCGCCAGTCTTTTCAATATATATTTAAGAATATTTACTGATGTTTGTTTCAATCTAAATTATCCGGTGATATATTATAATAATTCAAAATATATTGCGCCAGTTCCCGAAAAGCCGGCACAACTGTTTGCCCTGCCAAAGGCGCGCCCATGGGCTTTTCCAATTTTATCAAAATAACAAAAGACGGATCAGTGGCCGGAGCAAATCCGACATAGCTGTTTATCACTTGGTCAGTATATCCGCCTTTATCAAAATCAGGAATAAAAGCCGTGCCTGTTTTCCCGGCCACTTTATAATTGGCTATATCGGCTAAAATATTTTTTTCCACCGCCGAAACCATCATTTCCGAAACTGCCTTTGCCGCATCCTCCGAAATTACTCTTCTTATCACTTCCAATTTTTCCCCTTCAAGTATCAACGGTTTCATCAGCACTCCGCCATTGGCGATTGAAGAGATCGCGCTGATAAATTCAATTGGCGTCACTGCCACTCCTTGCCCGAAAGAAGCCGTGGCAAAATCAATGTCTTTTCCTTTTTTAAGATTATTGATTTTCCCTTTTACCTCCGAAGGCAAATTAATTCCTGTCAATTTATCAAAACCGAAATTAATCAGATATTTATAAAAAGTCTCATGGCCGATTTTTCTTTCGGCATATACCGTTCCGGTATTTATTGAATGCTCTATTACGCTTGTCATTGTTTGTTTTCCATAAGCTTTTAAATCCCAATTTTTAATTGTTTTTCCGTTTAAGGTCACCGCACCGCTGTCAATATAAGTTGTCTCCGGCGTAATTCTTCCGCTGTCAATTCCCGCCGCCATAGTAATCAATTTAAAAACAGATCCCGGCTCGTAAATCGCCTGTGTTGCCGGATTCAGATAATTCTCCATTTTTGATTGAGAAAAATTATTGGGGTCAAAATTGGGAAAACTTGCCATTGTTAAAATTTTCCCGCTTTTCGGCTCTTGGACAATAATTGTTCCACCATCTGCCTTCCAGGATTCAATCAATTTTCCTAAAATTTCTTCAGATTGCGATTGGATATTCCGGTCAATTGTTAATTTCAAATCTTTGCCGTTTTCCGGATCAATCGACCCGTCTTTTTTTATTTCTCCCGGCGTTCCTGTCAGTAGTTGATTAAAATGAGATTCCAAACCGTAACGCCCTATTTGGATATCTCCGTATTTTAAAAATTCTTTTTCTGTTGTCACGGAAACATAACCCAATAAATGGGAAGCCAAAACTCCATACGGATAAAAACGCAATTTTTGCTTATCAATATAAATGCCTTTCAAGTCCAAATCGCGAATAGCTTCCACTTGTTCATTTATGGCTTTTTGGAATAAAAGCTCGTAAAGGTCGTCTTTTTTGCTTAATTGTTTTATTATTTCATCGCTCGGCTTATTGAAAATATTTCCCAAACTTTCTCCATACCATTCCATAGTCGCGTCTCCGAATTCCACATTTTCTTGAACTTCTTTTGGCACGGAAAAAACAACGTTAAAATCTTTATTTAAAGCCGCTGGTATTGAATTGCCGTTTTTGTCCGTAAAATAAATATTGCCTCTTTGAGGCTCTAAAATGCCGCTGGCGCGGGACAAAGAGACGGCGCGATCAGAATAATAATCCCTCTTTAATAATTGGGTATTATAAAGTTTGGAAATTAAAGCTAAATAAAAAACAAAAAAAATAAAAATGATGCTAAGATAACGCCATCTCATAAGAAATTTCTAAATATCTGGATTAATTGTTGGTTGATGCTATTTGTTCCTGCTGTTTTACGTATTGGGGATTTCTTTCTAAAACCAATTCGCCGTTATTGACCAATTTTTCGCTTTGTCCGGAATCAATCAAAGCGTATAAGCTATTTTTCAATTCGGCATTTTCCACTTCTTTCTGCCCGACCAATTTTTCAATTCTCCCGATATCGTGCCGAAAACCAACCAATTGATTGTATAGAAATACCGCCCAAACAGAAAAAACAACTACTGCAAGCATCATCATCGAAGTTAAAAAATTTATTTTATTGTTATTTTTATTTGGTTGAATAATTGTCATAGTAAAAGTTTGTTAGTTTGTCAGTTTATTAGCTAACAAACTATCAAGCTAATAAGCTATCAAGCTAATAATGAGCTATCCAGCTAACTGTATTGCCCTTAATTTAGCTGATCTGCTTCTTGGATTATTTCTTGTTTCTTCTTCGCTTGCCCTAATAAATTTTTTTATCAAAAATTCCGCCTTATTTCTCTTAACTAACTCATTAAAATGATTTTTCACCAAGCGATCTTCTAATGAGTGAAAAGAAATTATTGCCACTCGACCTTTAGAATTGGCAACTTTTTCTAAATTTTCCAAAAACTTTTTTAAATTTCCCAATTCATCGTTCACATAAATCCTCAATGCCTGAAAAATTCTTGTTGAAGGATGCCTGCCCCGTAGCGAAGCGAAGCTTCTGCTTCGGGGAATTCTACCGCGCTCATAATTTCTCGGTACTGCTCCCTCTATTGCCGCCGATAAATCAAAAGTTGTTAAAATTCTTTTTTTCTTTCTCTGCTCAACAATTTTTTTGGCTATTTGACGGGAAAATCTTTCTTCACCGTATTTGAAAAAGATATCCGCCAAATCTTTTTCGCTAAAACTATTTATCAATTCGGCTGCCGTCAAATTTTCCGAATCAACGTCATATCTCATATCTAAAATTTCATCTCTCAAAAAAGAAAATCCTCTGCCCAAGATTTCCAACTGGTCCGAAGAAAATCCAAGGTCAATAATCAATCCGTCGGCTTTCGGCAAATTATTTTTTTTCAAAATTTCCGGCAAACCGGCGTAATTCCCTTGGACAAAAATTGCGTTTCTGTGATTTTTAAAATCTTCTGCTTTTAATTTTCTTATCGCCTCTTTGTCCCAATCTACTCCCAAAAATCCTCCGCCTGAACCGATCTTTTTCAAAATTTCTTTCGCGTGACCGCCTGCTCCCAAAGTTCCATCAATGAAAAATTCTCCTTCTTTTGGATTTAAAATTTCAATGACTTCTTTCAAAAGAACGGGAATGTGCGTCATATCCCCAAATCAGATAATCTTTCCGCAATTTCTTCAGACGCGCTTTCAGTTTTAGCCTTATATTGTTTCCATACTCCGTTGTCCCAAATTTCAATCCGATTATACAAACCAGTCACCACCGCTTCCTTTTTCAACCCCGCATATTCTCTTAAATATTCAGGGATTAAAATTCTTCCCTGTTTATCCGCTTCCACGTCCACTGCTCCGGCTAGCATCAAACGAACAAATGCCCGGGAATTTGCCTGAACTAAAGGTAAGGCAATTAATTTTTGCGCCAAAATTTCCCAATCTTTTGCGGTAAAAATAAATAAACAACGGTCTAGGCCGCGCGTAATTATCGCGCTGGCGCCCAATTTATTTCTAAACTTAACAGGAACGGCTATTCTGCCTTTTGAATCTAAATTATGTGAAAATTCTCCGATAAACATGTTGTTTTTTTAGAATAAATTTTGGAGTTATCCACTAAAAACCATACTTTTCCCCATACTTATCCACAATTCCCCACTTTTATTTAATTGTGCGCCACTTTATATATTGAGTCAATTGATTAAAGATATTTTTGATTAATAAAAAAACCCTGATTTTATCAGGGTTTTAAAAAATAAATTCAGAATTTATCCACAACTTATCAACCGCGCCTTTATTTGCCTATTTTATTCTTTGCAAGAATTGGAAAGTATCTTCGAAATTCTTCACAATCACGTCAACAATTGATTCTGATTGGCGCGGTGTAATAATCGTTCTTATCGGCGAAGAAGTTTTATTTCCCGCGTCATCAACCGAAGTTACTCTTAAGCGATAAAGTGTCCCGGGTTTTAGTTTTGTAAGAATTACATTATGAGTTTCCACATAAACATCGCTTTCCCCTATTTTGTTGCCCAATTCCTGATCAGCGCCGCCAGAACTTTCTCCGTATTCAACAATTGAAGTTCCCATTTCATCGGTCTTCCAAGAAACTACTGTTTGCACTCTGTCATTTCTGCCCGGCACAAGCGCTCCGTCAATCTTCAAATTGGTAATCGTCGGCGCTATCACGTCTCTGCTTGTTCTTGCCGTCAAAATATCTCCTGCTTCAATTAAATTGTCTTTTTCATTATATCCCATTACTTTGATTTCATAAGTAGTATCAGGATTAAGATTTTCAATTTTAATGTCATGGTCAACAACTTTATCTGCCTTGGTTTTGCGATCAATTTCTCCTGTTCTTAAATTCTTGTATTCAATAATCGAACTGGCCAATTCATCGGTTACCCAGACAATTCTTATCGCATCATTATCAACATCGGCAATTCTCGGCTTAATTTTTGCGGCTTTTGTTGTAAATGTTAAATCCTTGCTCCTGCCTATTGCTTGCGGCAAAGAAAAAGATTTTGCCATATAGTGATATTGAGTGTTGGGATCCAAGCCAATCAAATTAATTTCATGATTGGTTGATTTCTTGTCAGTATTGGAAACTTCGCTTGGATAAGGATTGGCTTTTAAAATATCGTAATCTTTTTCCGATGAGTAGACCACCACGGAATAAGCCGATATGTTCGTCTTCCATTTTACAATTGCGGAATTTTCCATAATATCAGTCACTTCCGGCTTTTCAATAAACGGCGGTATAATACTCGGCAAAACAGATTCAATCGCGTCTTCGATTGCCTCTTGAAAATTAGAAGCGTTTTCCAAAGTTACTAAATCTTTAACCGATTCGGCGAAATATTTCGTGGAAAACTTCTGATTTTCCGAATAAGAATAATTTCCTGCCTTATCAATGGCTTTGATTTTAAAATTATAGCCCGCGCCCATTTTCAAACCTCTTAATTTAACTTTATGGGAAGATTTGAAATCCGACGAGCCGGAATTAAATCCATAATTCTCGGTTTCGCCAAAATTGACAAAAGCCGTAGCATCCTCGCTAACGCTGAAGTCAACAGTTGCTCCAAAAGAACCAATGTCGGAAATTTCTATATTGGATATTGTCGGGCTGGTGGTATCGGTGGTTTCGCCGCCTCCGCCTCCGGAAGTCACATAAACGATTATCGTGTCTTTTGTCGCGGTAGTGGTAACATCCTGCTCGCTGGAAACCGCAGTGGCGCTATCAGGATTCATATCATAAGATTGGACTCGATAATAATATTTGGTCTCGGCCGTTAATCCGGTAATGGTAACCACATGAATTTTGGTCAAAGTATTATCGCGAATTGTTGAAGTAGTATAACTGCCGCTAGCCGCCGAAGTTAAGCCGTATTCCACTTGCGAAGTTGACGGCTCATCGGTTTGCCACATAATAACCGCCGCAGAAGAAGTAATGACCGGCGTGGAAATGCTGGAAATCGCCGGCGGTTTGGTGTCTTTAGTGGTTGAACAACTGTAATAATTTCCACCGTTATCTTCGGCGTTGGAATTGGCGCTGGTATCGGTTGAAGCGACCTTAAAATAATATTTAGTTGATTGGGACAAGTTGCTTAAAGTCGCGGTATGCTGATAAAAACCGCCGGTGGAAGTGCTGTTTCCGGAAACCGAAGCAGTGCTTGGCGACGCTAAATTAGAAGAGACTGAATAATTGATTGCCGACTCGCCGGTTGCCCTATCCGTATTCCAAACAATAGTAATGGAATTATCGCTGGCGCTGGAACAGGAAACGCTAGAAATTATTGGCCCGCCTAAAGTGGTAAAAGCATAGCCCGCACCGCTGTTGCTGTCAGTGGCGGTGTTGTTGTTTATGTCTGCTGACTTAACGCGATATTTATATTGGGTATTGGGCGTTAAGTTATTTATAACAACGCTGTGATTAGTAACATAAGAAACTACGGCAGTGGAAGAAGCGTAATCATTCGCGCTGGCAGTGGAATATTCAACGGTTGAAGTTGATATTTCATCGGTTGTCCAAGTGATTCTCGCCCAAGTTGCCTGAACCTCGCTACTGCTGGCATTACTGATTACCGGCGCCGTAGTGTCAGAACCGCCTTGGCCGTTCGGCTGGTCAAAAACCGAAGAAGAAAAATTGGAAATATCTCCGTCAGAATCAGCAAACCGAACTTTATAATAATAAGTGGTTGAAGAAGAGACTGAGGTGTCAGTGTAATAATTAGTGGCGGAATTGGCAATAGTGGTTAATAAATTGTAATTCGTTCCGTCAGTGGAGCGATAAATTTGATAAGAACCAAACGCCGCCGAAGAAGTGGCGGAATAAAGTCCCCAAGACAAAAATTCCCGATAATCAGCGGTGTCAGGATTGCTGATGTCTTTGTAATAAAAGTTAGTCGGAATGGCTGGCGCCGTGTCTGAAGAAGAAACAGCGTTTCCATAAATATCTCTGACTTCAAAATAAACCGTTTCTCCGGAAGACGAGCCGCTTAATGTCCAAGTTGTTGAAGCGGTCGTTGAGCTGGCGTTAACCGCCGTATAAGTTTCATTGGTCAAAGAACTGTTGCTAAGCCGGTATTCAATATTTGAATCATCGGAAAAATTAAACGCGACGGAATCGCTAACGCCGCTAGAATCAATAGTAATAGAAGCAGCCGGATTTTTTGTATCTAAAGTAAATTGGGCGCTCGTTGTTGAAGCCGTGTGATTCGCCGCCTCTCCGTCATAAAGCGTCACTTTAATCTGAGTTGTTGTTGAATAAACCTGTCCTATTTGGGATTTCGCGTCCCAAACAGTTGAAGTTGATATATAAGATTCGGCAATGGCGCGATTGACTCTGCTTGGAGTTAATAAACTAACAGATGTCCAGCTTGCCGAAGAGTTTAGCCGATATTCAAAAGTAGTTGACGCGCTAAGAGGCGTTGCGCCGTTATTTGTATCCGCATCTCTTGCCCGATGTTTTATTAAAACTTTGCCCCAATCCGCATCAGTTGTTGTGGCAATCTGGGCAATGCAAGTTCCGCCTGAACAATTCATATTGCTTTCACTATAAGCGCTGTCAAAATCCGGCGGCGCGTTAACCACATAAGTGACAATAACATCATCCACTACTGGAGTTACCCCTCCCCCTGAAGCTAAAATTACTCTGTATTGCAGCCATTGGTCATCGCCGCCGGATTTTATCGGATGGCCCACAGCCACGGAAACTGCTTTTGTGCTTGAAGGAGCGGAAAAATAATTATTATTATCGCAAGTATTATCATCGCCGCACCAAGTGGCGGAATCCAAGCCCGCTGACGAGCTGGCGGTTCTAATTTGAAGCTTAACGGTTTCGGTTGTGGAAGTGCTGGTTTCAATCCAGTCAATTTTATCCACTAAATTAGCATCACTGCCCGTGTTGTATTTGGAAGAAATCAATTCTTTTGTTCCGGTAGTGGGATATTGGGTGTTATTGATAGTAACGAAATTTAAAAAGGGAGTATAAGTGGTATTAGTAGTCGCCAGATAAGCTTTATAGCGGAAATAACGGTTATTGTTTAAAGAAGAAGAAATAGTTTCGCCTGCCTGCTGAGTAAAATAAGTATTAGCCGTGCCGTCTGGACCAACATAATTCCAAGTGCTGTTGTCATTATTTGCCGCTGCTTGGATTTTTACCGCGCAGCCCGCGCCAGTTGTACAACTGGTTTGGGAATTGGTAGTGGTGGCGCTGAATGTTAAAGTATTAAATGCTGTTGGTCCTCCAAAATCAATAGTGGCTGATTCAAAAGTGCCGGAAGAGTATTTAGGATATATTAAATCAATTGCCCAGAAAGAGTAATTAGCAGGGGTGTCTCCTCTAAAAGCATAAATATAATTTCCTGAGCCAGGGTAAACTAATGAACCGCCATTGCCCACACTCGCAGGCGCGTCTGTTGGGTCAAAAGTAGTCCAATTATTATTGGTGAGAGAATATGCCCAGAAACCAGCATAATTACCTCCTCTAAAAGCATAAATATAATCTCCTGAGCCAGGGTAAACTAATGAACCGCCAGTGCCCACACTCGCAGGCGCGTCTGTTGGGTCAAAAGTAGTCCAATTATTATTGGTGAGAGAATATGCCCAGAAAGTACTAGTACCACTTCCTCTAAAAGCATAAATATAATCTCCTGAGCCAGGGTAAACTAATGAACCGCCATCGCTCACACTCGCAGGCGCGTCTGTTGGGTCAAAAGTAGTCCAATTATTATTGGTGAGAGAATATGCCCAGAAAGTACTAATACTATTTCCTCTAAAAGCATAAATATAATCTCCTGAGCCAGGGTAAACTAATGAACCGCCACCATATATAGTTCCAGGCGCGTCTGTTGGGTCAAAGGTTGTCCAGAGATTAGCTCGGCGATCACTAGTTGTTGCCAACTCCACACTCGCTCCAGTGCCTGTCCCGTTTATTGTTGTACTTGCATTTATTCCGTTCAAAAACCCTCCGCCGGTGGCGATTGGACTATCGGTAGAAGTCGCTCCATCGTCGGTAAAAGAATACGAAGATGCGCTTACGGTTAAATTCCCCGCGCCAAGAATACCGCTTGCACTCGAATATTCTGTCCAAGTCGAAGAAGAATTCGGATGACTAGCTATGTTTGCCGTCGCGCCTCCGCTCCAACTGCTTTGAGTGAAAGTATAAGTCGCCGCCCAGGCGGATTTCGGCTTAAAAGAAAGCGAAAAAGTGCCGGCAATCACCGCCAACACCAAAACCACAGAAACTATTTCGTGGAAAAATTTTTTATGCTTGTTTATAATTTGCATTAAACCAAATTTTATTGCTTAAAGTATATATCTATATTATACCTTATTTAATTATAAACATCTTAAACATCTGTGGATAACTATCTAAATATAGATGGCTATCTTAAGCATTTTTTATTATAATATAACCATATAAATTGCCGATTTAATGCCTCCTTCCAATTCATCGCAAGAAAAAATCAAAATTCTGATGGTTGACGACGACGAGATGGTCCGGATTTATTTCCGCGATATTTTTTGGATTCACGGATTGGAATACAAATACGATTTAACCATTGTTGATGACATTAAAAAAGCCGAAGAGATAATCGACAATGTCCAAACCCGCCCTAAAATAATTTTTATGGACCTTGTAATGCCGGTTGAAAAAGAAGGCCGCACGATTACCTCTCCCGAAGCCGGCCTGAACTTGCTTAAAAAAATAAAATCAACTCCTGAATTAAAAAATATCAAAGCAATAGTTTTTTCCGGCCATAGTGAAAAAATTTTACAGGACCAAGTTAAATCATTGGGCGCGGAAAGCTATTTGATTAAAGGCGACAATCTGCCGAAAGATTTGGTGGAATTTATTGAAAAAATATCGCAATAAATAATTATGGCGCAACCTATTATAAAATTAGAAAATCTTAATCTCTGGTACGACAAAGGAAAACCTTCAGAGGTCTGGGCTTTAAAAAATATAAATATGGAAATTAATAAAGGCGAGTATGTCGCTTTCTTCGGCCCGTCCGGTTGCGGAAAGACAACTTTGCTCTACACCATTTCCGGAATTGACCAAGCTCAAGAAGGAAAAATTTTTATTAACGGCAGAGATATTTCCAATTTCTCCAAAAAAGAATTGGCCATTTACCGCCAAGTCGGAATTGGAATTGTCTTCCAGCAATTTAACCTTATTCCTTCTTTAACCGTGCTCAACAACGTTGCCTTGCCAATGGCTTTCTTGGGAATCTCTCAGGAAAAAAGAACAATTGAAGCGCTAAATCTTCTTGACCGGCTCGGTATCAAGGATTTTGCCGAACGCTATCCTTATGAACTTTCCGGCGGCCAACAGCAAAGAGTCGGCATTGCCCGCGCGCTTGCCAACAATCCGCCCATTATTGTTGCCGATGAACCTTTGGGAAATTTGGATTCTGTTAACGCGGAAAAAGTTTTGGAATTTTTAAAAGAATTAAACGAAAAAGACGGCCGCACGATTATTATGGTCACCCACGAAGCTTGGAGCTTGCGCGACGCTAAAAAAATTCTCTACATGAAAGATGGCCAAATTCTAAAAAGCGAAGAATCCAAGCCGAGAACAGTCGCTGAAGCGGTTTCCAAGCATTTTTATAAAGAGCTCTCCCCCCAGCTTTCCCAAATAGAAATCGCCGCCCAAGCCCTTTCCAATCTTTTACTCCGCGGCTATTCCGCCGAAGAAATAAAAAGGTTTGAATTTTTCCTATTCCAGCGATTCAGCGACAAAATAGACGCTGACACATTCCGCCGAGTCTTAGACCGGCCGTATCAAGACGGCGGCATTGGTCTGTGGAAGCAAAAAGCCGCGAAAATAGGACAATATGTTGAAGAAATAATCGCAGAAAGAAAAACTGTTGAAGATGTCTATAAAGAACTGGAGAAAAATCCGGAATCTCCGCTGGCTGATGAAATTGAAAAAATCCGGCTTTGGCTCCTGCAGGAATATCATGGCAAGATTTCCGAACTCCAAAAAATCCAATTCAATGAAATAATTTCCGAAAGATTAAGGTCAATAATTAGCGGCGAACAATTCGAAAAGGTCCTTAGTCTTTCAAAAGCCAAATTTGGAATCGGATTCTCCTTTCGCACTGCCCAAAGAATGTCGGAAAAATTCGAATCAATCATTAACAAAAACGGAAATCAAATTGCCATTGCCAACAAATAGTTATTTAAATAGTTATTTTTATGGATAATTTAAGCCACAGATTATCGTTCAAAGACCTCCTAAAACTTTCCCTGAGAATTTTTCGCACCAAGCCCTTAAGGTCGTTTTTGACAATTTTCGGAATGTCTTTCGGTATCGGCACTGTTTTATTTCTAATTTCCCTTGGTTATGGCTTGCAATATATTTTAATCGGGAAACTTGTTTCCACCGAAGATTCTTTAATCACCATGGAAGCATTATATCCTTCAGAGACTGAATTAAACATTACTCAGGAAGACATTAAAAACATTTCAGCCATGCCCGAAGTTGCGGAAATCAGTCCGATTGCGGAATTTACCGCGGAAACAACCAATGAAGATTCCACCAGTTTGATTATTGTCAAAATCATCAAGCCGAATTATTTCCGCCTTTCCGGCCAACTGCCCGATATGGGTTTTTCTTTTTTGGAATCAGAGCCGGCTACCGTAATTTCTAATGCCACTGCCCAAATTACCGGCCTTGCCAAATCAACCTCAACAATCGAACAAGATGCTCTTTATAAGCAGCTTTCTTTTAAAATTTTCTATCAAAGCGAAACAACTCTTAGTGTTGAAGAAACCCAAACCAAACAGCCGCTCGGCATCAAAGGTATAATTATTAATGACCTTGAACCGCCTTTTGCTTTAATTCCAGCGGAATTTATTGAAAAAGAGCCTCCTTTTTACAGAAAAATTCTTGTTAAGGCAAAAGATATTGATACTGTTGAATCGCTCCGAGACCAGCTTATTGAAAAAGGATTTTTAATTTCCGCCAGAATTGATTTAGTTAATCAAGCCACAAAAGTAATGAGAATTATCACCACTGTCTTGGGCGTTTTCGGAGTTACTGCTTTAATTGTCGCCGCGGTCGGCATGTTTAACACAATGGTTGTGAGTTTTTTGGAAAGAATTTTCGAAGTCGGCATTATTAAATCAATCGGCGCCACCGACTCTGATGTTAAAAATTTATTTTTGATGGAATCGTCTGTTATGGGATTTTTAGGTGGAGTCGGCGGAGTAATACTCGGCATGAGTGTTGGAGAAACCGCTAATTTTTTCTTAAGTTTATTGGCTAAACGTTTAGGCGGAAAACCATTTGATCTTTTTATCACTCCGCTTTGGTTTATTATTCTAATTATCGCTTCTTCAACAATAATAGGCCTTATTGCCGGATTCTGGCCGGCCAGAAAAGCTTCTTTTCTTTCTCCCAAAGAAGCCTTTATTAGAAAATAAACGAAATGTGGGCGCTGGAAGGATCGAACTTCCGACCTTTCCGATGCTTGCCCCGTTAGATTTTTTAGTGAGATTATACGCTGATGTGCGTACCCATTCTACCCGAAATATCGGCCTCTAGGGTAGTCATACAGGTAGTCATTCACCCTACCTCCGAATGACTACCCTGTGTTGCTGAAATCGCCCATCATTTCTAGCTTTTCTGACCTCGCCTCCCTCAATTTACAAACCCGACTTCACTCCGGTTTACCCCTTCACGCACCCCTTCAC
>MGIQ01000012.1:4684-6381 GCA_001793825.1 Candidatus Wolfebacteria bacterium RIFCSPLOWO2_01_FULL_38_11 | reverse complement strand
AATCACAAATCAGCCAAGATTCTCCATTTGGAATGCACCCTGCCCATACTCGGCCATTCACTCAATATACCGAAGCATTGGATATGGGAGTAAAATGGCACAGGCCGTTAATGTATATGTTTTGGTCCACAGTCCAAAAAGATTTAAACAGCGATAAATTGGATTTCAGCATATATGATAATGAATATTTCGGCGCTGTCCCGAGCGAAATAAATATCCTGGGAAACATCGCCCCTGCCAATCCAATGAATCTGACCGGCAAAAGCTATCTTTCTGCCAGTTCGTATCTGCCGACAAATGAAGTTAAATATCTGAAATTCGTCAGAGCGGGAGTTGAAAGATACGACGGAGATGGAATTGACGATATGCCAAATTTAAAAAACCCGATTCTTTATTGGCAAGTCGGCAATGAACCAAACAGCAGAGGCCCGTTAAAAGATTTTGCCCAACTCCAAAAAATAACCTATTCCGCCGTAAAAGAAGCATGTTCTCAATGCAAGGTGCTTGTTGGAGGCGCTTCTCAGCCGATTGATAATTTGGGCGTAAAAACGCTCGGATTTGTAAGCAATGATAGGGATTATCTTTATGAATTCAGCCGAAGCTATGAGCCGTATCTTGCGGAGTTAAACGGAGAAGGATTTGATATTTTTGATTTTCATTGGTATGGAAAAGCCAAAGACGATTACGCGTTGATAAAACCAACTTATCTTAACCTCAAAAATACTCTTGGAAAATACGGTTTTGGCAATGTTCTCGTTTGGATTACTGAAATGGGAGCTTATAGCGGCCAACCAGCGGAAAAAAGCTCGAAAGGAGAAAAATTATATCCGTTTCAAACCGAATCAGAACAAGCCGGAGATTATTTAAAACGTTTTGTATTCTCGCTTTCACTGGGCATAGAAAAAATATTCCCCGCTTTCGGCCTGCTGGAGGGATTTAAAAATAACGACGGGTATTTTGACCATACGGGATTTATTTACGACGGCAAAGGTTCCAATGATCTTGGCTATGGCGTTAAAAAGCTTTCTTATTACACTTATAAAAAAATGACAGAAATATTGGAAGGTTCTGATTGGAATAATATCCAGAAGATACAAGAATCAGGGGGAGTATATATCTATAAATTCATCAAAAATGGCAAATCAATCTGGGTTGCTTGGAATGACAACGGCGCGTCAAAGACAATTACAATTTCCGGCATAACTTCAAGCCAAGTAAAAATCACCGAAGCGGTTCCAAAATACGAATCAGGCAAAGAAATAACGAATTACAATATAGCGTTCAATACAGAGACAAAAAACGCGTTAAATAACAAAATATCAATAACACTCAAAGATAAACCGGTGTTTGCGGAGGAGAGATAATATCAATAATGGCATTGATTGATTTGTTTTGTATAATATAAATATGCGATTTATTACACCGTCATTATTAATTTTAGGTCTATTTTTGTTCGGAATAATAGGCTTATTTTTATTTGATCCGATGAACAGCGTTTATTCTCATTTCTGTCCGATTTCAGCGAATAATTGTCTTTCTATGGATAATGGATTGGCTGTGGCTGTTCATCATCTTTCCGGTTGGCAAAAAATGTTTGAAGCTATTTTGGTTCTTGGACAAGAGTTTGTTTTAACTTTCGTAATCTTTTTCCCCTTTTTATTCTTTTTAAAAGATAGTTGGATTGGCGGCCAAAAAAT
>MGIQ01000012.1:0-4674 GCA_001793825.1 Candidatus Wolfebacteria bacterium RIFCSPLOWO2_01_FULL_38_11 | reverse complement strand
AATTATTATCGCCGTTTTATCAATCGCCCGATTTCAAAATTCTATCTTCAATTTTTCCGCTGGCTGGCGCTTCAAAATAAAAAAGATTCTTATTCGCCGGCTTGGGCATATGATGCATCTAAATTCATTTAGATGTTTTTGAGATTTTTAACGAATTATCAAATCATATGCCCGCTTATTAAATAAGCGGGCATTTTGTTTCTGCTAATTTAAAAAATAATGAAAAAAAATAAAAATTTAATTTTAATTATAGCGAGTATTGCGATTTTGGTTGGAATCGTTTCCTTTGCGGCAACAATGGATAAAAAAGGAGAAAAAAATAATATCTCTGAAAGTTCCAGCGGTGTTCTGTCGGCAAAAGAAAATTCGTACAATTTCGGAAAAATTTCCATAGCCAATGGCAATATTTCTTATCGCTTTAAAATTGAAAACAGCGGTTCTGAATCGGTAATAATTAATAAAGTATATACTTCTTGTATGTGCACTACGGCGAGTATTATTAACGAATCAGGGAAAAATCTCGGCGTCTTTGGAATGCCGGGCCACGGTGATTTAGCAAAAGCGAATATAGAAGTTAAAAGCAACGAATCAATGATTGTTGAAGCGGTTTTTGATCCGGCGGCGCATGGCCCGGAAGGAACAGGCAAAATCAAACGCCTTATTTATTTGGAAACAAATTCTCAAACAAATCCAAAGCTCCAATTGGCAATTGAAGCCGAAGTAACAAGATAAATATGGAAAAATTAATAAAAAATATTCGAATCATTGCAATTTTAGTGTTGTTTATTGGTGTTGTTTTTCTGATTGTCAATGTTGTTATTGCAAATAAAAAAATTTCAACTATTGAAAAACAGCTTGAACATATGGATGAGGAAATTGATGAAGCAAACGCCGGTGTTAAAAGAGTATTAAGCAAATTATTTTTTCAGCCAAATCAGTTAGATTCAGCAAAAAATCCGAAAGTTGAAGTAGATGCGTTAGAATATGATTTTGGCAAAATCAGAAAAATTGATGGTATTGTCAGCAAGAAATTCACGCTTTCAAATAGCGGAGAGAATAAATTGATTGTCGGAGAAATCAGTACTTCCTGCGGCTGTACTTCGGCGCAAGCGGATAAAAAAGAAGCGGCTCCGAATGAAAAAATTACCGTGGAGGTTAAATTCGACCCCAATTTTCACGAAGAGCCTAAGGGCCGGTTTTCGCGCTCGATTTTTATTCCCACTAATGATCCAAATAATCAAGAGATTGAATTAAAGATTTTTGTGGAAATATTGGAAAATTAAGAAAAAAATAATTATGGAAAATAGTGAAATCAAAGATAATAAGAAATTAGATTATTTACTGTCAACTTCAATTTTAATTTCCAGTATTTTAATTGTCGGAGCTCTTGTCTACGGCGCCGGATTGAAATCAGCCAATCAAGATAAAATAGATTCAATTACGAAAAAATTAGAGATTAATTTTGAGAAAGAAATTATTTCCGAAGAGGGGTATGAACTTCCGGCAAAATGGGGGAGTTTGGGAAAACAATTGGTTGAAATTGGAGTAATTGACGCTAATAAATTCGAAATGGTCTATGATTCGCGCGGCGGCTTAAATGATGAAGATAAAAAACTATTGTATGGCGAAGACAATGGCAATCTGGTCATTGATAAAAGAAATTCCGGCGTAATTCTTAATTTGCTTTGGGCTTTTGGTCTGGTTAATAAAAATCAAATCTTGGAAAACGGGCCAATGAGCGATCCGCAATATGGTGGAGCCCAGAATTTCGCTTCTACCGGTGGTTGGACATTGGCTCAAGGCGGCGCAATGGCTCATTATTCTCGGCATCAATTAGTGGTTTTAACAAATGACCAGCAAAAACTTGTCGAAGAAGTTTCAAAGAATATTTATCGGCCATGTTGCGGAAATTCCACTTATTTTCCAGATTGTAATCACGGCATGGCAATGCTCGGGCTTTTGGAAATAATGGCCAGTCAAGGAGTTTCCGAGGAAGAAATGTATAGAGCCGCTTTAATTGTTAATTCTTATTGGTTCCCCGATACTTATTTAACAATTGCCAAATATTTTGAAAATCGAGGAGTTAGATGGCTGGAAGTTAATCCAAAAGAAGTTTTAGGTGAGGCTTATTCCAGCGCTTTAGGTTATCAAAAAATTCTCGAAAGTGTTGAACCGCAAATCCAAAATAATGGTGGCGGTTGCGGAATATAAAGGTCGGCATTAAGTAAAAATTATTAATTATGGAATTTAACAAACAAAAATTTTCTTTGGCAGCAAGCGGAACAATGGGAATCATTTATCTTGTTTGCGCGATTTTTTCTTATTTCTGGCCTGATTTGGTAATAAAAGTTTTTGGCTATCTGGTTCATGCCGTTAATTTAGAAAAATTTGTCGGCGGCGCTCAGATGACCTTTACTGGATTTATAATCGGATTGATTCAGATTTTAGTTTACAGTTATATTTTTTCCTGGATTTTTGTCTCGCTTTATAACTGGCTACTTAAAAGATAAAATAAAATATGGACCACGCAAATCATAAGGCGCGCGAGAATCATTATAATAAACATAAGGAACATGCTCCAGAAATGTTTTTTAAAAAATTCTTAGCGAGCTTAATTTTGTCTATCCCGGTAATTCTTTATTCAGAAATTTTAAGGGGTTTGTTTGGATGGCAAGTATTCGAATTTTTCGGTTCAAATTATTTACCGTTAATTTTCGGCTCAATTATATTTTTTTATGGCGGCTGGGTTTTTATTGATGGAGCTTTCAGGGAATTTAAAACACGGCTTTTCGGAATGATGACCCTGATTTCTCTGGCAATTTCCAGCGCTTATTTTTATAGTATTGTTGCAACTTTTTTTAAAATTGGAGATACGCTTTTTTGGGAATTAGCGACTTTAATCACTATTATGCTTCTTGGGCACTGGCTTGAAATGCGCGCCATCTCTAGTGCCCAAAGCGCGCTTAAAGAACTTTCAAAATTATTGCCGGATTTAGCGGAAGTGATTAAAAATGGAAAAATAGAAATTATTCCTCTTTCAGGGCTTGAAAAAAACGATGTGGTGCTTATAAAACCAGGCGGCAGAATTCCCGCTGATGGAATAGTTAAGGACGGAGTATCTGACGTCAACGAATCAATTGTAACGGGAGAATCTAAATCCGTATCCAAAAAAGAAGGCGATGTAGTTATTGCCGGTACAACAAACGGAGATGGTTCTTTAGAAGTGAGAGTAACAAAAATTGGAGACGAAACTTTTTTGGCTGGCGTTATGCGGCTTGTTAGAGAAGCCCAAAGTTCGAAATCTCGGCTTCAGATACTTTCAGATCAAGCTGCATATTATTTGACTATTATTGCGGTGGTGGCCGGAGGCGCAACATTGGCAATATGGCTTTTATTCTCTGACGCGGCGTTTGCAATTAATCGTATGGTTGCTGTGTTTGTGATTGCTTGTCCGCATGCTCTTGGTCTTGCGATTCCTCTTATTGCTTCAATTTCAACGACAAAAGCGGCTAGAAATGGCTTCTTGGTAAAACAGCGGCTTGCACTTGAATCGGCGCGTAATATAGATACTGTTATTTTTGATAAAACAGGAACCTTAACTCGCGGAGAATTTGGAATAGACAAAATTGTTTCTAAATATCCAGAGAGCGAGGCGGAAATATTCCAGTATGCTGCTTCTGTAAATAGCCATTCTGAGCATCCGCTTGCCAAGGCAATGGTGGATGAGGCAAAAAATAGAAATATAAAACTTTTTGAAGTAAAAAATTTTCAAAGAATTCCCGGCAAGGGAGTAATGGCTGAAATCAATGACGAAAAAATATTTGTTGGCAGTGTGACGCTTGCGGAAGATCGCGGCATAGCGCTTATTGGCAGGATAAAAATGGAAATTGACGTGCTCGCTAAGCAAGGGAAAACTGTTAACGTTGTAATAAAAGAAAATAAAATAATTGGCTTAATAGCGCTTGTTGATACTATTCGCAAAGAGTCGCGCGAAGCGATTAAAACTTTGCGTGATATGGGCATTAAGACAGCGATGATTACCGGAGATGCGGAGGATGTGGCGAAATGGGTTGCCGGAGAACTTGGTATTGATGAATATTTCGCAAAAGTTTTACCAGAACAAAAATCGGAAAAAGTGAAGCTTTTACAAAAAAATGGTCAAAAAATTGCTATGGTCGGAGACGGCGTAAATGATGCTCCGGCGCTCACTCAGGCTGATCTTGGCATTGCTATTGGCGCCGGCACTAATGTGGCTATTGAGTCAGCGGGAATTATTTTGATGCGCAACGATCCGCGGGATATTATAAAAATTATTAATCTTTCTCGCCTTACTTATTCAAAAATGATTCAAAATCTTTTTTGGGCAACCAGTTATAATATTGTTGCTTTGCCTTTGGCAGCTGGAGTTTTAGCATTTAAAGGAATTTTTCTTCAACCGGCACTGGCTGCGCTTTTTATGTCTTTAAGCACAATTATTGTGGCGATTAATGCAATTCTTTTAAAAAGAAAAAAACTATAAAACATTGCCAAAAAAGCTTCTTTAATTTAATATAATTTTATTATTGGGCCTATAGCTTAGTGGCAGAGCACCCGGTTTGCATCCGGGAGATGCGGGTTCGATTCCCACTAGGTCCACCACTTCGCTCCTCAAATATTCGGAGCTACGCGGTGCGC
>MGIQ01000011.1:6533-6695 GCA_001793825.1 Candidatus Wolfebacteria bacterium RIFCSPLOWO2_01_FULL_38_11 | reverse complement strand
GAAGTTTATAACTTCACCATTGCCGCGGCCAATAACGTTGAAATCAAGAATTTGAGGTTTTATGCCAGCACCACTGGTATGATTGCTGGAGAAGGTTTTCCGGACATGAAAGTTTGGGATACTTTGTCTAACGCGGTTATTACCAGCGCTACTGATGTTACT
>MGIQ01000011.1:3219-6513 GCA_001793825.1 Candidatus Wolfebacteria bacterium RIFCSPLOWO2_01_FULL_38_11 | reverse complement strand
CACTGATGTGATTAACATCAATGCCGGTCAATCTAAGACCTATAAAGTGACGGTTGACGTTGATTCTGATAACGATGATGGCGATGTCTTGAAAGTTCAATTATTGGCTTTCACGCTTGGAGATGTTAAAAATCTTGATAACAACCAGAATGTGGCTTTGGCAGATATTGTTCCTAACGCCACTGTAAGCGGCAATGAAATGACTTCTCGAGCTCCTTCATTGGATGTTCAGTTGTCCTCAACGCCGTCTTCCCAGACAATTGTTCGGGGGACAAGCAACGCTTCGCTTGTTGGAGTAAGCTTTAGGGCGATTTCCGCTGATGTAAAATTGAGCTCTGTTAAAATTACGGCGTCTTCAACAGTTGGCGCTTTGACCTCTGGAGAGGTGCAGAGTCTTGGTTTATACGACGGTAGCACTTTGGTAAGCTCATTGAAGTCCTTGTCAGCCGATGGTTCGGCTTTCAGCGCTATCTTTGACGGACTTAATTTGACGATTGCCAAAGGCAACACAAAAACATTGACCTTAAAAGGCAATGTTTCCGGCGATGCCACAGCTAACGATGCTTATTACTTCTATGTTGCCGCGGTAAGCACTGCTAACATTACCGCTACCGACACTTCTGGCAATAGCATTACTTTGTCAGGCACAGCTGCCAATTCAGGCAATACTATTCTTTTGACAGTTACCACTTCTGGCGATGTTACCGTGGTTAAGTCCCCGGATGACACTGATTCAGAAGCAGGCATTGTTGTTGCTGGCCAGGAAGTCGCTCTTGCTAAGTTCAAGTTCACTTCCACCAATGAGACAATGACTGTTAATAAGATGCAATTGTTGGTTGTTCCGACTGCCAGCGCCACTGCCACTTCTTCGGCTAGCTCTGATGAAGCTCCGACAGTTAAGCTTTATGATGGTTCAACTCAAATTGGTTCTGCAACTGGTTACAATGTAACTGGTTCAGGCGACAATTCAGGAGTTGTCTACATCACTGATCTTGGTTGGCAGATTCCGAAAGACACTAACAAGACCTTGATTGTCAAAGGCGCTCTTAACACCATTTCAGCCGGCGCTGACGCAGGCGCTTCGGTTTACGCCAGCATAATGGCCGCGGGTTTTGAATCTCAGGGTTCAACAGCCTTGGACACTTCAATTACCGCTGCCACAGGCAATCAGAAAGTTGTCTACAAGACCAAGCCGACTTTGAGTTTGCCCACACAGACGAACACCGGCGACAACTCGCTGACTGCCAGCACTCCGATTACGGCTTTGCGTTTCA
Organism: Candidatus Wolfebacteria bacterium RIFCSPLOWO2_01_FULL_38_11; assembly: GCA_001793825.1. Taxonomy (GTDB): domain Bacteria; phylum Patescibacteriota; class Minisyncoccia; order UBA6257; family UBA9933; genus GWC1-37-10. The sequence goes on along the minus strand of MGIQ01000011.1, from coordinate 5,239 downwards.
GAGTTGCGGCTGATTCAGCCGGCAATATTTCCTGGAAAAAAGCTGTTTTCCAAGTTGCGATGGCTAATGCCACAATGTCAGCGGCTTCAGCCGCCAATGTGGTGTTGAAAGACGTGAGCACTGGCAGTTCGTTGACTCTTTCAACGGTCTACAGCGGCTCAACTTCAACCGCAGCCACCACTGCCACCATTACCGGCGGCAATACCGGCTATGTGGGTCTTGAATTGACCACCCATGAGCAGATTTCGTCTAATTCTTACAAGGATTACGACCTGCAGCTGACTTTCTCCGACATTTCAACCACCAATGACGCCGCCAGCGCGGTAGCCAAACTCTATCGTGAGGAAACTACTATCGCTAACGCTACTTGGTACGCGGGAATCGCCGGAGCGGCAGTTGACACCAATATGACACCTTCGTTCATTTGGTCCGACCAGTCGGTTACGACACATTCGTCTTCAACCGCTGACTGGGCTAATGGCGTTTTTGTCAAACCTGGGTCATTTACGGATGTCGTGAACAGCTTGAGGAACTAATTAACAAAGTTAAAAAGTTTCAAAGCTTTCAGTTCGTAAAAACAAAAACCCGCCTTTTGGCGGGTTTTTGTTTGCTTTCGGGCTTTTAAACCTTTAAACTTTTAATTATGTTTAATAATGAGTTTTTTTTGAAACTTACAAAATTTTTTATTTTCGCCGTTGCTTTCACTCCTCTGCTTTATAAACAGAACATAATTTATCCGTATTTAACCGGAAAATTGTTTTTTTTGCGGTTCGTTATTGAACTCGCTTTGATTTCTTTTATCGCTTATAAAGCGCTTTCAATAAATTCTTTTGAAGAGTTTAAGAAAGATTTAAGATCGTTTTTCGGCGTTTACGGTAAAAATATTTTATTGCTCGCGTTGCTCGCTTTTGTTGTTTCAATGGCAGTCAGCACAATTTTCGCGATAAATCCTTATCGGGCTTTTTGGGGCAATTTGGAACGAGCTGAAGGGTTGATCAATTTCTTTCATTATTTGATTTTGTCGTTATTGATGATTGTTTTATTCAGTCGGAGCGATTGGCTTAAATTTTTTACGATTTCATTGGGAGTCGGGATGATTTCTATTTTTTACGGTTTTCTTCAGGCATTCGGGATGATGAATTTTCCTTTTATGCCTCATGGAGGAGACATTAAACGAGTCGGTTCTTTTATCGGCAATTCCGCTTTTTTCAGCGCTTATTTAATGCTGGTTATTGCCGTTGCCGGCATTGTTGTCGGATTTATTTCCAAGAGATGGTTAAAGGGTTTGGTTTATCTGGTAATGGCAATAAGTTTAGGGATGATATTTCTTACTCGCACCCGCGGCGCGATTATCGGTTTGGGAGCCGGGATTTTCGTTTTATTGATTTATTTTGCTTTCAAAAAACAAAAACTTACAAACCCAGAAGCAGATGCTTCGCATCGCTACGGGGCAGGCTTACAAACTTATAAACTTATAAACCGGCGCGCAATATCCATTATTTTATTAAGTTTAATTATTATTTTTGGTTCTGTTTTTTGGTTTACTAAAAATAATGATGTCTGGCAAAAAATTCCCGGCTTTGACCGACTGGCAAAAACCGCCTTTATCAATTCAAACGACGCTTCGGTTCAAACTCGGCTGATTGCCTGGCGTTCAAGTTTGGAGGCCTTCAAAGAAAAGCCGTTTATCGGCTGGGGCCTGGAAGGATATTTAACCGCTTATTCAAAATATTACGACCCGGCTTACGCTGTTTATGGCGAAACTTGGCTTGATAGAGCGCACAATAAAATTATCGATGTGGCGGTGATGCAGGGGATTTTTGGAATTCTTGCTTATTTGGCTTTGTGGGGATTGTTATTGGCTGCTTTTTGGCGCCAGCCGTTGGTTCTGGCCGCCTTAGTCGCTTATTTTATCCAAAACTTTTTTGTTTTTGAAGAAATTAATTCTTACGCGCTTTTTTATCCGCTTTTGGGTTTTGCGATAGCGTCTTGGGCAAATAGAAGTAAGCCGGAAGAAAGC
>MGIQ01000011.1:0-3164 GCA_001793825.1 Candidatus Wolfebacteria bacterium RIFCSPLOWO2_01_FULL_38_11 | reverse complement strand
CGGGGATATCGGTGTTCGCGGTATTAATTTTCGCTTATTTTTATAATTACATTCCTTATGTTCAAGCTAAAAACGCCAATTTGATATACAACGCGCAGGCAACGTCGGGAAATCAAGAAGCGCTCTTGCAGGAATTACAAAATATATTTTATCCTTATAATTTTGCTCAAAGTTCCATTCGGACGACATTGACAGACCGTTTTTACGAGGCCAAAAGCGATAATCGCTTTGTTTTTGAAAATCCAGAGCTTCAGTTATTGGCGCAATCATTGGAAAACGCCGTTGACGAGCTTATTGCTTTTGAGCCCTTATATGACCCGCGTTTTTACATTAGAAAAAATCAAATATCGTTTAGTCGGGCAAAAATCAGCGATTCTTTGAAGTTTTACCAACAAGCGGAAAGCGCTTCAAGGGAGGCCCTTAAAATGGCGCCGCAACGCCAGGAAGTTTATTATGGATTGGCGTTTGCTCTTGCCGGCCAAAATCGCGTTGAAGAGGCAATTCAGGCGGCGCAATCGGCTGTTGAACTTCAGCCTAACGTGGCGCGAGCTTATTATCATTTGGGTTTAATGCGCGCGATTTCCAAAAATAAAACGGAAGCTTTAAAAGCTTTTGAAATAATGTTCAAGCTTAGTCCTGATTTAAGCGGCCTTTTTTCGTCGGACGCGACCGGCTTGATTGTCAGTTATAAAATTCTCGGTGCTTTTGATAAATTAGGTGACCTTGTCATTAAGCGGATTGAAGGAAAAATTATTATCAGCATTTCTCAAGATGATTATTTGCTAACGCTTAAATATTTCACCGACCAACGCGACGCCGAAAATTTCATCAAAGTTGCTTCTTATCTCGCGCAATTTAGCAATTTAAAAGACGATATGGAGATTTTAATTGATTTGGCAAAAAATGGAAATTGGGATATTATCAATAGTTTATAAGTCCCGCTTCGCTATAAGTTTATAAGTTATATGTAGGTTATAAGTTTGTAAGTTATAAGTTAAACATTAACTTAAGAATGAGCGAAGCGAATGAAACTTATAAACTTATGAACTAAAGCATGATGACTGATTATTTTAAAATTTCAAAATTTTTTCTTTATTTAGCTCCATTGAGCGTTGTTATCGTCAGCACTTCCACTCTTTTTCCTTTTATTGTCGGCAAATACGCGTTTTTCAGAACAACCGTCGGTTTGGCGTTGATATTTTTTTTAATCGGTTTGTTATTTGATAAACAACGATTGTCGTTTGTCAATGATCAATTGTCAAATATTTTTAAGCGGCCTCTGGTTATCGCGGTTTCTCTTTTTGTTTTCATATTCGTTCTGGCCGGTTTTTTCGGCGTTGACCCGGCGAATTCTTTTTGGTCGAATTTCGAAAGAGGCGAAGGCGGTTTGCAAATGATTCATTTATGGCTGTTTTTCAGCCTTTCAATTTTGCTTTTTCGCGAAGAAAAAGATTGGCGGACGATTTTTAGGGTGATGATTTTTGCCGGCGTCTTAATGGCTCTTTACGGTTTTCTGGCGTTATTTCAGGATTCTGCCCAGCCTCATTTTTTTAGAGCCATTGGTCCAAGTATTTACGACCGCGACCCGATGACGCCCGACATCGTCGGCTCCGCTTTCTCCTGGTCAAATTATCGTTTTGCCGGCACCTTGGGTAATCCCGCTTATGTCGCCATTTATTCAATATTTCTTTTATTTTATGCGGCTTACCTTTATTTCGCGAAGCATTATAAAAATCCTTTTTCTTGGCAATCTGTATTGCTTTATATTTTAGGAATTATATTTTTAATTGTTTTTTGGCTGGCTGCCACTCGCGGCGCTTTTATGGGTTTAGTGGCTACCTTAATGGCGTTCATTTTTTATTTTATTTACAGCAAGAAAGCTTATCGCAAATGGCTGTTTTTAGTTATGGCTTTGATTGTTTTAACAGTCAGCGCGATGGTTTATTTTAAAGATGCGGCGTTTGTAAAATCAATTCCCGGTTCAAGATTGTTTGACATTTCTTTTTCCGCGCAAACATTCCAGCACAGGACATTTATGTGGAAAATGGCTTGGGACGGATTTAAAGAAAGGCCATTGCTGGGCTGGGGGCCGGAAAATTATCTGGAAGTTTTTGACCGCCATTTTAATATTAAATATTTCAAGCCGTCGGAAGGTTTTGGCGCTTGGTTTGACAGGGCGCACAGTATTTATTTTGATTATCTTGTTGAAACCGGCATTTTGGGATTTTTGAGCTTTATAGGAATATGGGCGGTATTCTATTGGCATTCTTTGAAATTATTAATTAGCAATAATTTGCAAATTATTGCTCAAAATTATCGGCAAAAACGCGATAGCAATAAGGATATATTTGATAGTCGCGGTTTATTAATTCAAAGAGCTTTGATTTTCGCTTTACCAATATCGTATTTAGTTCAAGGCATCGTTCTTTTTGATATTCTGCCGATTTACATCAATTTGTTTATGTTTTTAGCTTTCGCGGTTTATAAATTTAATCTCAAACCTCAAAATGTCTAAATTATTCATTAAACAATTCATAGTAATTTTGCTTATTATTTTGGCTATTTTCTTTATTATTTTTGGTTCTCTTTTGCCCCTGATGAAATCCCGCCGCTTTATTCACTCGCTTAATTCCGCGCAATTCATAAAAACACTCGGTGAATTTAAGGAGAATTTTGACCGCCCGTTGAAATTTTATTCGCCGATCGGCGATGAAGAAATTGCAAAATTTTTAAGCGGGAACATTTTAAGCGGCATTTATCAAAAAGAACAGCCCGAAGCGGTAGCCAGAGAATTGGTTTTATATATAGAGCCCTATATGTTTAAAAATAACGTCAGGCATTTATTGGCGCTGGGCCAGATGTATTCTGTTTTGTGGCAAAAGTCCGGCCGTGAAGACGATTTTATAAAAGCGGAAAATTATTATCAAAAAGCTTTGTCTATTGGACCTAAATTGCCGCCTCTACTTTACGGAATGTTTGATTTATATCAGCTAAAAGGCGATAAAGAAAAATTGCGCGAAACCGCTGGACAGATTCTTAAATACTGGCCGGAAGATAAAAAAATTGAGAAATATTTAAATTGATTGATCATAATAAACAGCGCAAAATAATTTAATTATTTAATTATGAAAAAAGCTTTAATTACCGGCATTACCGGACAAGAC